>JBKJKL010000270.1:0-5937 GCA_046597485.1 Chthoniobacterales bacterium | reverse complement strand
GCCGAAGGAGCGCGGCGGTGGTTTCGCGGCGGCCTGGGGGATCGCGCTCGGTGCCGGGACGGGCGATTTCCTCTGGGCCTTTGCCGTCTCGTTAGGCGCAGGCGCGGTCTTGAATTCGATCGGCATCCGGCGCGGGCTCGCGGTCGTTAGCCTCGGGTTGCTTCTCTTCCTCGCCTACCGTTTCGCCGCCGCGGCCTGGAAACTTTACCGCACGCACCGCTCCCCCGATGCCTCGATGTCGCAGGAAAAACGTGCGCGCGGCGGATTCCTCCTCGGCTTCATTATCGTCCTGACCAGCCCTTGGAATGTGGGCTTCTGGCTCGCCGTGATCGGCTCCCAGCCGAACCTCGCGCACAACGTGCAGCAGTCGATCGCGTTCGCGGCCACGGTCGTCTTCGGCGCCACGCTCTGGGGCGTGGTCCTCTCCCTCACGGTAAAATTTGGCGCGCGCATCTTCGCGCGGCCGGCCTGGCAAATCGGCACGCAAGCGCTTACCGCGCTTCTCATGCTTTGGTTTGCGGTGCGCCTCCTGCGCAATTTCCCTTAGTGCTTCGGCGCGCGGATCGTGCCGGTCTCGATCGCGGTCCGGCGCTCCAGGAGCATCCGGTTCGCCGTCTCCTCCACCATTTGTTCGAGGAGCATGCGGAGGTGTGTGCCCTGCCGGTAATCGGCGGGCGCGATATGCCTCACCCGGTCGGCGTGGTTCGAGAGTTGGTAGCACTTTTTGAAACCAGCCCGCGCCGGGTCGTCGGGATTGTAAACCGCGATCGCGCCGCCGCCGTTCTTGCGCATGACGGTGAAGCACGGGACGTCGGTCGGTCCGTCGCCGAGGTAGATCATGTTCGGGAACGGGACTGGCCGGATTTCCGGGTCCATGTGATCGTTTACGTCCTGCGTCATCTCGAGCAGGCCTTTGTTAATCCGGAAAAGATACTGCGTCTTCTGGGTGTGGCTGATGACGCGCTTCGGGAAGGTGATGCGACCCTCTTCATCCTCCGCAAACTCGCAGCCGAAAATGGCGCGCACATAGGGCGCGAGGCGGCTCCCCTCGATCAGGATTTTCATCCCAGAGGAGATGATATAATGCTCGACATTGATCCCATGACTGACGTGCTCCTCGGTCAGCAGCCCGCTCGAGAACTCCTCGAACATCTCGGGCAGCCCCTTGTAAAAGGTCAGCTTGTTGCCTAACGACTTCAGCTCTTCGTTCGTCGGGCGATCCATCCCGAGGGTGTCGAGCAACACCTTCATGTAGGCGAGCTCACCGTCGTAGCCGCCTTCGTGGACCAGCTCGCTACAGCGCTGCCAGAAGCGACCCTTATCAATCCCGAAAGCCGGGAAGACGACCTCGTCCTGCATGTAACTCGGGCTCAGGGTTTGGTCGTAGTCGTAAACAATCGCGATCGTGTTTTGAGGCGTGGCCATGGCAGGGATTTTTTAGACAGGATTTACAGGATGAACAGGGCGCGTCTCCGATTTAATCCTGTCCATCCTGTCTTTCTTCACCGCGTCCTCGGTCACAGCACGAACGAAATCAGCGAACAACGGCGCGTAGATTTCCCCGCCGCGTTCCGGATGATACTGCACGCCCAGCGCGAAAGGGTGATCCTTTAGCCGCACCTGTTCGACGACGTCGTCCTGCGCGCTCCAGGCCTCGACTGCGAGGCCGTCGCCCAGCCGGTCGAGCGCCTGGTGATGTGAGCTGTTCACCTTTGCGTAACGATGCGACGCGCTCCGTTCGGTCCGCAGTTCCTGCAGGTCCGCATCGCGCAGCTCGGGCAAATTGTGGCCGCTGATATCGAGATGGAGCGTGCCGCCGAGGGCGACGTTGAAAAGCTGCATCCCTTTGCAGATGGCAAAGATCGGCAACTCGCGCGCCAGCGCCTCTCGCGCGGCCTGGAACTCCCAGCGATCGCGCGACGGGTCGAGATCCGTGTCGAGCCTTGTCCCTTCCGGCACCGGCTGTTGCAGGAACTCCGGCGCCACGTCCGGGCCGCCGGTCAGGAGCAAGCCGTCCATCTCCGCAAAGGGCACCGTCTCGGTCAGCGCGTTCCAAATTTTCACCTCTGGATGGACCGCGAAGGCGCGCCGGAAAAACGGCTCGTCCTTGGCCCGCATCCAGGTCGCGAGGTTTGGCATCGCGAAGTTTGCGGCCCTTCATTCACATTGTAAATAGGCCGCGAAATGGGAGCCGCCGATCGAGGGGAACAGCTGCGCGAAACGATCGCTGCGATTGCCGAAAAAGCCGGGACGAAAGCCTGCGCCGTGGCCGTGCACGACTTCGCGAGCGACTGGCGTTACTCGCTCGAGGGCGACCGGCTTTTCCACGCTGCGAGCACGATCAAAGTGGCCCTTCTGCTGGCACTCTTCAAAGGGATCGATGAAGGCCGCTTTCGCGCTGACGATCCGTTGCACGTCCGGAATCGTTTCCTGAGCGCGGTTGGGCCGACGCCCTTCCGCCTCGAGGCGGAGAGCGATGGTTACCCGCCGCTCTATCAGTCAGTCGGGCGCACCGCGAAGATCGGCGCGCTGGCCGAGAGCATGATCATCTGGAGCAGTAATCTCGCGACAAATCTTCTGCTCAACTACGTCGGCGTGGAATACGCCGGCGAGGTGCTGCAGGCCGCGGGAGTGCGCGGCGTCCACCTGCGCCGCGGGGTGCAGGATGAAGCGGCGCACGCGCAGGGCCTGAACAATGAAACGACGGCGGACGGCCTCGTGCAGTTGTTCGCCACCCTCCGCGGCGATTTCCTTTCAGCGGAAAGCCGCGAGCGCGTCATCCATATCCTGCTCGAGCAGAAATTCACCGCGATGATCCCCGCCGGACTCCCGGCGCACGCGACCGTTGCGCACAAGACGGGCGAAATCACCACGGCCTGTCACGATGCCGGGATCGTTTACCTGCCGGAACGTGAACCCTATCTCGTAGCCATCTTGACCGAAGTGAACCCGGCGAAAAACGGCCACCGCGAAACGGTGCGGAAAATTTCCGAGGCCGTCTATCTGGCCGTGATGGGAAAGGAGCCGAAGTGAGCGAATTGGAGGTCGTCGACGGTCGCCAGTTGCCGGAGCAATATCGCGCGCTCCTCCGGCCCGGCGAGTTGCTCGAGGACGAAGGCGGGCATGCGCATCGTCTGCCGCGTTTCTTTTACGCGGTCGGGAGCTGGGCCGAGGCGAAGGAGATCCGGTTGGCCGAGCACTTCCGGCTTGCGGAGTTGCTCATCGTCGACTGCCGCGAGGCCGGCCTGCTCCGGCGTGAATTCCCGCACTACGTGCCGTGCGCGGTGACCTTGCTGGCCGGTTTTCTGGAAGGCATGCGGCGCGCGGTCGAGGCGCCGATCTTCCTGAGCGCGAACGGCGGCTATCGTTCGCCCGCGCACCAGCGGAACTTGCGGAAGAGCACGCACTGCTGGGCGACCGCGGCCGATATCTACCGCGTCGGCGACACATGGCTCGACCACGAAAAATCGATCAACCGCTACGCCGGGATCGCGGAGTCGCTCGGCCGGCAAGTCCAGGTGCGGCCCTACACGGAAGGCGACGATCATCTGCACCTCGATCTCGGCTACGTCACGGTGACGCCGCGCGACTGTAGCGAACGCGAACCGATTCCTAACGAGTGAAAGCCGGGGGTTCCATCGCTCCCGGCCGCCCGCGCGCGGAACGTCCGCTGCCACGGCGGGTCCTCGGGCTCGAGGCGGAGTTCAATCTTTTCATCAACGACCAGCCGCGGCGACCAGAGGTGGTCTTCGGCACGCCACGCCAACTTGTGCGTGCACCGATGATTCCGCGGACGGGGCGTTCGTTTCAGCTACCCGCTGGCGGCGCAATTTACTTCGACACCGGCGTCATCGAGGTGGCCACCCCGATCATCGAGCTCGGACCGGGCTGCTGCTATCGCGCGACGCGGTTGCTCTGGGAACAGATCCGCTACCTGCGCCGCGAGCTCGACGCCTGGGCGAAGCGCAACCGCTGCACCGCGCGGCTGCAAGGTTTCAGCGCGCACTATAACTTCTCGTTCCCCGCCACGCGGACATCGTCGCAGCGCAGCGCCGGGAACTTGGGGCGTTTGCTCGCGCATCTTCTGCCAGCGCCGGTTGCGCTGCTCGCAACCAATCGCAAAAGCACCGCCGTCGGCGTGCGGCCGCGCGGCCGCCGGATTGAGATCACAACCGACTTCACACCGGACGCCGCGCTGACCCTCGCGACCTGCGCGCTCATTGCCGGAATGGTCGAAGGCACGCTGCGCTGGGATGGTTACGCGCTCGAGCAGATCGCGCGGCATGCGCTCCCGCTGCCGACGCCGCTCCGTCTGCGCAAGCATTCCTCGCGGCGTGGCTGGCGCGTCCTCGCTTCCTCCCTGCAACACAATCCCTTCACCGCCGACCCGAACGCGCCGATCTGGACCCTGCGCGACGGCCGCACAGTGAGTCTGCGCGCGCTCGCTGCCGAAACGGCGCGCCCCTTCCATCGCGAAATTCAGCGGCTGAGCGACGCGGCCACGCTCGAGCACATCGAGGCTGTCTTCTCCGGCGATGCGCGCTCGCTCCTCGATTTTCCGGATCGTCCCTCCAGCTACGACGACGTCGGCCACGGGATCGACTGGAACCGCCGCCGCATTCGGCACTGGCCGCGCTCGGCCTACGAGGAGGTGATCCATCGCGTGATCGCGCGCCGGCCGATCCGGATCGACGGCAAACGCTACACGGTCGAACGGATGCAGGGTTGGTATGAGATCGTCTTTCGAGAAACGAAAACCGGCGCGCTTCGCGTTTTTAACCTCGACGAACTCGTGAGGCTCGCGCGTCAGAAGAACAAGCGGAAGCCGAAGTGAGTTATCGAGCGCGAGGGGCATCCGTTTTTCAATCATGTAAATCCTGTCATCCCGTCCAGTTTGTCGTCGCGCGATTGGAGATTTGTTGATGCCAAGAAAAAGAAAGCCGCCGCTCGTCGTTGTTTCAAACGAATCAGTCTCCAGCCGGAGATATTTTTATGAAACGATCATTCCTCACCCTCATTGCCCTAGGAGCTATTTTCGCTCTTACCTTTCCGAGCCTCGCCGCGAGCGCGGACGAACGTTTAAGCGCCGAACCTATCAGCGAGGACAGCATCGAGGACGGCTGCGTCAGTTTTGATATCTTCGAAACCACCGTCCCAGCTATCCAGCGCGCGCTGACCGACAGGTTTATCTCGGTCGAGGGCATAGCACAGATGTACCTGGCGCGTATCGCGGCCTACGACAAGACGGGGCCGAACATCAACGCCTATCTTTTTAAAAATCCCAATGTTTTGCAGCAGGCCCGCCAACTCGATGCCGTTAATCTTCGCGGCCCTCTTTACGGCGTTCCCGTCCTCCTGAAAGACAACATCGACACCGCAGACATGCCGACCACTGCGGGCAGCGTCGCGCTGGCCGGGTCCATCCCGCCCGATGATGCCTTCATCACCAGAAAGCTCCGGCAGGCGGGTGCTCTCATCATGGGCAAAGCGACCCTGACGGAGTTTGCAAACTTCATCGCGCTCGGCATGCCGACCGGCTACAGCTCCCTCGGCGGTTTCGGGTTTAACCCCTACGATCCGCGGCCCGATCCACGGACCACGCCACCGTTCAACGACGGTCGCCCTGTCCTGCAGACGGGCGGATCGAGTTCCGGCCCTGCGATTGGCGTGAATGCAAACCTCGCGGCGATCGGAATAGGAACCGAAACGTCTGGCTCGCTCCTCAGCCCGGCAAGCGCGAATGGCATCGTGACGATCAAGCCTACCGTCGGGCTGGTGAGCCGCGATGGGATCATACCGATCACCGCGGATCAGGATACCGCTGGTCCACTTACCCGCACGGTTACTGACGCCGCCATCGTCCTCGGCGTGCTCGCCGGCTACGATCCGAACGATCCGGCCACCGCGCCCTGCCAAACAGCAGGTAATTGCTACAGC
>JBKJKL010000066.1:0-19057 GCA_046597485.1 Chthoniobacterales bacterium | reverse complement strand
GCCGGGGTGGCGAAATTGGCAGACGCGCCAGACTTAGGATCTGGTGGAGCAATCCGTAGGGGTTCAAGTCCCCTCCCCGGTAGATCATCGCGCCGATGAGTTTCTTCCAAGCAGCTTTCGTCTCCGATCGCGTCATCCTCGAAGGCCGCGCGGAAATCGTTCCAAAAAATAGCTGACCGCGGGGACAGCGCTTGTCTCACCCCGGCCGCTACGATGGGCGGCATGACATGGAACCAGATGGACGAGCCCGTCTTCTACGGGACGGAGGATTTTCGTGAGGTGGTCGAGGACTACGCGGCGACGACGGCCGAATTAATCGAGGCAATCCGCGAAACGGCGGAGAACGAAGCCGAGTGCATCTGGCGGCCGCACCTCGCGCAGCTGCAAGCCGCGCTGGCGCATTTTGAAACGCACTGCCGAGAGGCGATCGAGAACGCGACGATCTGGAGCGAGGACGGCTCCGACCTCGATAAAATCTACAGCGCGATCTGGGAGGAAGGCACCCAGCTGGTGCACTGGCTGCGTCGCATGCTCGGGATCAGCTAACTCTAACTACCCGACGATGTGCCAGAACGGCTGCTTGCTCCGTGCCTCGGTCTCCCAGAGCCGCGTTCCCCCCAGATACGCGTTCCGGTTGTGGCCGAGTTCGAAGCCTTCCGGCAGCTCCGCGATCTGCTTCGCGTTGCCGCCGCCCACGACCACATACTCCGCGATTACGGCGCGTTTCAACTGCGGCAGGATGCTCATCACTTCCTTCTGCCACGATTTTTTCCCGAGCTCGTCGAAGCCCACTTTGCCGAGAACATCCTCAATTCGCGCCACACCCGGCCATGGCAGATCGCCGAGTTCGAGCGGCAAGACAGTCCGATCCCAGATGAGCGTCGAGCCGAGGCCGGTGCCGAGGCCGAGGAATAACATGCGGCCGCCGTGGTAGCTGCCGAGGGCTTGCATGGCGGCGTCGTTAATCAGGCGGAGCGGCCGCCCGAAGGCTTGGTCGAAATTGAAATCGACCCAGCCCTTCGCGAGATGTTTCGGGTCACTCAAGATGCGGCCCTCGCGCACTGGCGCGGGAAAACCGAGCGAGATCGCCTCGTAATCCCAGCCCTCCGCCGTTTCGCGGATCGAGTCGACGAGTTGCTGCGGCGAGAGCTTTTTGCCGGAGTCGAACTTCCGCTTTTCTTCGCGGGAGATCATCAGCTTCACGTGGGTGCCGCCGATATCGACGACGAGGATTTTTTTCATGAGCGCTCTGGGTCTGGAGTGGTGATCGGGATGAGTTTGGATCGTCGCGACTTGGTCGCCTCGGCGAGCTGGCGCGCTTGTTTGCGCGAGCGTTCGCGGAAGTGGAGCTGCGCCTGCGTCCGCGGTCGATCGCCGGCCGCCTGGACGCGGAGATAGGAGCCGTCGGCCTGCAGCTCACGCGCTTTCACGCAGTCGTTCAGCATTGCGGGCAGGACATCGGCGATGATCTCATCGCGCAACTTCGGCTCCTCGATCGGGAAGGCGATCTCGACTCGCCGTATGAAATTGCGCGGCATCCAATCGGCGCTCGCGAGGTAAAGGGCGGGCTTCCCGGCGTTGGCAAAAAAGTAGATGCGGCTGTGTTCGAGAAAGCGGCCCACGATGCTAATGACGCGGATGTTTTCGCTCAGGCCGGGCACCTGCGGGCGCAGGCAACAGATGCCGCGCACGATCAGGTCGATCTTCACGCCCGCGCAGGAAGCTTCGTAGAGTTTCTCGATGATCTCGGGCGCGACGAGCGAGTTTAGTTTCACCACCATGCGCGCTTCGCGGCCGGCGCGGGCATGGTCGCGCTCCGCTTCGATCAATGCGACCACGCGGCGGCTGAGATCGAAAGGCGCGACCATCAATTTTTCCAAGCCAGGGAAAGTGGCGAGACCGGTGAGCGTGTTGAAAACGACCGCGACCTCATCGGTCAGCTTCGCGTCGGTAGTAAACAGACTGAAATCCGTGTAAACGCGCGCGGTCCGCGGATGGTAATTGCCGGTGCCAAGATGGACGTATTGGCGGAGGCGGTCGGTATCCCGCCGGACGACAAGCAGCGCCTTCGAGTGTGTCTTTAACCCGACCACGCCGTAGAGCACGTGCGCGCCCGCTTCCTCCAGGCGGCGAGCCCATTGAATGTTTGCCGCCTCGTCGAAACGCGCGCGCAATTCCACCACCGCGGTCACCTGCTTCCCTGCTTTCGCCGCGTCGATCAACGCCTCCACGATGGGTGAATCACCACTTGTCCGGTAGAGGGTGATCTTGAGCGCGAGCACCAGCGGATCGGTCGCTGCAGTCTCGATGAATTCGACCACCGGATCGAAGCTCTCGTACGGATGATGGAGCAGGATGTCCTGCCGGCGCATCGCTTCGAAGATCGATCCGTACGCCGGGAGCGCGGGATCGCGCACCGGTTGGAACGGGCGATCCTTCAGCTTGCCGAAAGCGTCGTTCGTCACCAATGGCAGGAGGTGCGACATGCTGAGCGGGCTGTCGATTCGGTAGAGGTCCGCTTCCGTGAGGTGGAAAAACTTGAGCAGCCGCTCGCGAAAATCACGTGGGCAATCAGTCTCCACCTCCAGCCGCACGGCATCGCCTCGGCTGCGCCGCCGTAGTTCCTGCTCGATGCTGCGGAGGAGGTTCTCCGCTTCTTCCTCGTCGATGTAGAGGTCGCTGTTCCGCGTCACGCGAAAGGCGTGCACGCCTTCCACGGTCAGGCCCGGGAAGAGATCACCGATGTTCTGTTTGATCAGGTCGGCGAGGTAAATGTAATCCCACGGCTCGTCCTCCGTCTTGCCGCGCGGGAGGAGGATCAGGCGCGGGATGACGCGCGGCACCTGCACCAGGGCATAGCGCGCTTCGCTCCCGCGGGCCTTCGCGCGGACGAGCAAATTGTGGCTCTTGTTCAAGAGCTGCGGAAAGGGATGGCTCGCGTCGATCGCGAGCGGAGTGAGCATAGGGAAGACTTCGTCGCGGAAGTAACGGCGCGCCCACGCCGCCCGTTTCACATTCAACTCCGGAACGTCGTGCACGCGGATCCCTTCGCGCGCCAGCGCGGGGAGCAGATCGTTGCGCCAGAGCGCGTACTCGGTCGCAACCAGCTCATGCGCGATGCGCTGGATGGCGTTGAAGGTCTCGGTCGGCGTCAGGCCGTCGGGGCCGACGTCGCTTGTTTCGCTCGCGATCTGTTGCTTGATGCCGGCGACGCGAATCTCGAAAAACTCATCGAGGTTCGAGCTGAAGATGGTGAGGAATTTGACCCGCTCGATGAGCGGCTGCGTCGGGTCCTGCGCCTCCTCGAGGACGCGGCGGTTGAACTCGAGCCAGCTCAGCTCGCGGTTGATGAAATTTTCGGGCGAAGCCAGGCGGGATTGCGCGGGCGCTTCGGTCGACGGCATGGCGACGATGTTCGTCGGCTCGTCCGGGTCGGGCTTTTGCGGGTCGGAGTGCAAGCGGGAGAAGCTAACAGCTCCCGCGGATCGTGCATCCCCGCGGCCGTTAGTCGCCGAAGAGCTTGCCGAAAACGCCGCGCTTCTCCGGCTTCGCGCCCGCCACTGCCGGCGGCCAGCACTCGACAATCTCGAGCGCGATGAAACGGAAGAGCGTGCCGCGGGCGAACTTCACGTCGAGCCGTAGATTTTTGGCGATCTGGGCGATGGAGCGGACGCCGTTGAACTGCGAGGCAAACTGCGCTTCCGCAACCGTGAGCCGCAACTTCTGCACGCGCTCGGAGCCGTCCCGCGTATAGGCCGGGATCGAGTTCGGGTCGTAGTTGGCGCGGTTGCCGAGATCCTGGAATTGAATGAAGCGGAGCGTGCTCAGGGTCCAATGATCGAGGTCCTCCTCTGCCGGCACCTCGTTCGCGTACTCGGGCAACGCTTCGCTCTGCTCAAACATGAAACGCACCCGCGGCGCGCTCCAAAGTTGAGCAAAAAGTTTTTGCCCATAGTGCTGCACGAGCTGCATCGCCGGCTCACGGAGGATCAGTTCTTCCTGCGCGAGGGTGATGAACAACGGGCAGCCCGTCACGCGCTGCTGCTGTCGCGCATAATCGGTGCGCGACTCGTCGACGTTGACCAAAGTGATCGGCGCTTCCGGGCAGTAGAGCTCCGGGTCGCGCGCGGTCACGAGCACGATCTGCCCGTCGCGCGCCAATAGATCGACCGATTCCTTGTCCCAAAAAGCGCGCAGCGTTCCGGTCAATTTCTGGTCGCCGATCGCATGCAGCGCCCAGTTCAGAGAGAAGAAGCTCGTGTCGCCACAGAAGAAGGCGTTCGTGTTCACCGGCGTCTCGATGGCCATCGGTTCCGCTATGACTTCCGCTGGCTCACTTTGCGGCGGGGCGTATTGCCAATCGCTCATCGGCGCTGGCACGGCCGGAAGGTAGGATTCATCCTGCTCAGTCGCGGCAGGCGCGAACTCAGACGACGCGGGCGGATTGCTCCACCACGGGTTCGTCCCAGTGCCTCCGCCGGCGGCGGCCTCGAGCGTCGTCGGCTCCGCTGGAGCAGACTCAGTCCAGGCGGGCGCGCTGATCATCGGCTCGTCCCACGCGGCCAATGGTTGTTCAACGGCAAAATCTTGCACCGGGGCGCTGGTCCACGAATCGGCGGTATTCCAGCCCGAAACGGCGGCGGGTTCGGCAGGAGCTTCGAACGTTGCCGGTTCCGGCGTTTCGATCACCGGCATGTATTTCTCGACTGTGGTAAGCAGGAGCTGGGAAGTGAATGGCTTGTTGAGCGAACCGATCACGTTCGGATTCTTCGTCGGATCAGTCGCGAGATCCGCGCCAAAGCCGGACATGTAGACCACCGGCACACTTGCGGTCGCCGGATTCTCCATCAGCTGCCGGAGCACTTCGTCGCCTTGCATGTCGGGCAGGACGTAATCGAGCAGGATCAACTGCGGCGCATCTTCCGCGGCGGCATGCAAGCCTTCCTGCGCGGTCGCGGTCGCGACGACGTCGTATTGCGCCTCAGTCAGGATTTCTTTTACGAAATTGAGCAGCATCACGCTGTCGTCGATCACGAGGATCTTGCGCGGCTCGCGGACCGATCCAGATGCAACCGCGGACCCGGGCGAAACATCGCGGTCTTCATCAATCTTGCGGACCGCTTCCAGCAGCAGCACCTGCCAGTCGATATCGATCGTTCGCGGCGGATCGTCCGTGCCGGCCACTTCGGAAATCATCCCACCGCGCCAGGCGACGATTTCATTAAACGCATCGACACCCTGAAGGCCGGGCGCGGTTGCATGCTTGACCTGGCCGTGATCGAAGAAGATACGGGCCTTCTCGCCGCGCGGGCCGGTGAATTCGAGCGCGGAAGTCGCGCCGCTCATACACTTCAGCTGGATGATGTCCGCGATATGCAGATCGCTCAGCTTCCCTTGGAAGCGTTCCTCGGTGTCGCCTCCGGCGAGCAACAATGCCTCCACCAGCGTGACGAAATCGCCGTGCGGAAAAGGTTTCTCGAGAAAATGAATCGCGCCGATGCCAGCCGCGCGCTCGCGCTGTTGTGGCAGATGCACCGCGGTGAGGACAATGGCGCGGGCGTTCGGATGACTGGTGCGCAGGTCGTAGAGGAACTCCTGCCCGAGGTCGTAGGTCGCATCGATATCAAGCACGAAGAGGTCGGGCCGCTGATGCAGGACCACCTGCTGGGCCTCTTGCAGGCTGTGCGCCAGGTCGACTGCGGCCTGCGGAGCGGCCTCGCGCAAAGCCGCGAGAATGGCGGTCGCAGTTTGCTCGTCCGGTTCGAGGACAAGGACGCGGCCGTGTTGGTCAGGAGAAGAAGTCGTTCCGTTCACAGATACTGATCTACGGGCAGTGGCCGGGAATGTCCCCGGCCTCAGGCTGTTAAATGCCCGCTTCTCAGGAAATGAAAAGTAATTTTCGCTCGCGCGGACCTCTAGCGCCCGCGCGAGTGAAGATTAACTACCGCGCAAGGCGGCGTTGGCGCTGCGGCCGGTTACTGGGTGCGGGTGCTGATCGACGCGGTGCGGCCGCTGGGCGACTTCACCGTCGTGGAGCAGGCGCTGAAGGCACCGAGGATGAGGGCGGCAGCGAGTGTAGTAAGAAGTAGATTACGCATGGTTGTCCTTTCGTTTCCCCTCTATTCGCACGATCGCGCCGCCTTGGGTGCCTCTCTCTGCGCGCCATCGCTTGCAAACTGTTCCGCGAGCGCGCGGCGGCTGATCTTACCGCGCTCGGAGACCGGCATCTTTTCGAGGAAAAAAATCCGCTTCGGTACCTGCCACCCGCTTAAGCGGCGGCGGCAAAAATCGAGCAGGTGACTCTGCTTCACTCCATCAGCGGCCACGACGCAGGCTGCTACCTCTTCATTCCGTAGGGCTGAGCCGCGGCCGAAGACGACCGCCTCGCGCACGCCTTCATGGGCGAGCAACGCCGCCTCTACTTCGGCTGGGTTCACTTTCTTGCCCGCGACGTTGATTACATCGGTGACGCGGCCCGCGATGCGGAAGCCGCTCTCGGCCGGCGTAAGCAAATCGTCCGGGACAAAGACTCCCTCGCCCATCCGCGCGGGTTCGGGTTCCGGAAAATAACCATCGCCTGCCGCCGCGCTGCGTACGCGGATCCGACTCATCTCCGCCTCTGGCTCAAGCCGCTCCAAGGTCACGCCTTTCATCGGCTCGCCAACGAAGCCCGGCACGACCAGTCGCGCGTCGCGATCGTAGCAAATGCCGCCGCACTCCGACGAGCCGTAGAAGGAATGGATGGCGAAGCCAAACCGCTCACGGAACTTCTGCGCGACCGGCAGAACGAGTGGCGCCCCAGCTGAGATGCACAGCCGCAGATCCGGCAGGGGCGGAGGCGGGGTGATTTCGGCGAAGGCTTGGTAAAAGACCGGCATGCCGGCGAAGACGGTCGCCCGAGTCCGAGCCAGATCATCGAGCACGGCGCGCGGTATGCGATCGCGGCTGAGCACAAGCGGAACGCCGCGCACGAGGAGCGGCGTGATCAGATTGCTGAAGCCGTAGGAATGCGAAACCGGGATGACGCCGAAGTTCAGGTCGCGCTCGGTGATTTCCATCGTGTCGCAGATCTGCGCGCAATCCGCGACCAGCTGCGCGCTGCGGAAACGAATGGCGCGCGGGGCCGCCGTTGTGCCGCTGGTCAGCTTGAGCAAGACCGGCGGTTGCTCGCCCCACGCGATTGGCTCCGCGGAACGACTCGTTAGGCGGATGCGCTCCCCGTCTTCGTCCTCCACCAACAGAGACGCCTGCGCCATCGCGCAAGCCGCTTCCCGTTCCGCGGGTGCGATCGTCCGCTCGAGCGGCAGAACGACCGCACCAGATCGCACCGCTGCGAGGAGCAACGCAGGCCAGCTCGCATGATTGCCGATCTGGATCGCGACCACCGCGCCGGACGCGAGCTCCCACGCCGCCGCGTGGCGCCGCGCTTCGTCTTCGATTTCGCCAAAGGTCCGGAGCACCGCCCCGCGTGTGTCGAGCACGGCCGCCGCGGAGGCCCGGCGGGCCAGCGTTTCCGTCCAGGCGGCGAGGAGGTGGTCGGTCATTGGTTTGGCAGGAGCGCGGTTGCGGATGAAAAGAGGCGCGCTACTTTGTCGGCCAAAGTTTTTCCATGAAAGCGGACATTCACCCTGATTATCGCGAGACCGAGATTTCCTGCGCCTGCGGAACGGTCTATCACACCCGTTCGACCAAGCAGGATATCAAGATCGGCATCTGCGCCGCTTGCCATCCCTTCTTTACCGGCGAACAGAAGTTCGTCGACACGGCCGGTCGCGTCGAGAAATTCGCGCGCCGTTACGGCAGCACGAAGGCAACGCGCCAAGTCAAAAAGTAGCGGAGCCGAAGCAGGAGCGGCGGTCTCTGGACCGCCGTTTCGCTTGTACAGATGGATTTCGAGACCCTGATCACGCGGAAACGCGAGCGCTTCACTGAGCTCGAGCGCGAAATCGCGGACCCGTTGCTCTTCGAGAACCGGAAGCGTGCCAGCGAAGTGATGCGCGAGCACTCCGGCGTGAAGCAGATGCTCGCGCTCTGGGATGAACTCGACACCGCGCGTCAACAACTGGCCGATAACCGCGAACTGGCTACTTCGGGCGACGCCGAGATGGCGCAGATGGCGCAGGAAGAAATTCCCGAGTTGGAGAAAAAGCTCGCCGCGCTTGAGCTCGAATTTCAGGTCGCGCTCCTGCCACCGGACGCGAACGAAAACCGCGATGCGATCGTGGAAGTGCGCGCCGGCACCGGCGGGAGCGAAGCTGCTATTTTCGCGGCCGATCTTTACCGGATGTATCACCGCTACGCCGAGGCGGCGGGCTTAAAGACGGAAGATCTCGAGTCGAGCGCGTCGGAACTCGGTGGTTTGCGCGAAGCGATCTTCAAGGTCTCAGGCGAAAACGTCTTTCGGAAGCTGCGTTTCGAGAGCGGCGTCCATCGCGTGCAACGCGTGCCCGCGACCGAAGCACAAGGACGCATTCACACTTCCACCGCGACCGTCGCTGTCCTCCCGGAAGCGGAGGATGTCGATATCGATCTGAAACCGGAAGACCTCCGCATTGAAGTTTGCCGCTCCGGCGGTCCCGGTGGTCAGGGCGTGAACACAACCGACTCCGCCGTGCAGATCATGCACATCCCGACCGGCCGGATTGTGCGTTGCCAGGACGGTCGCAGCCAACAGAAGAACAAGGAAAAGGCGCTGAGCATCATGCGGGCCCGCCTCCTCGAGGATAAGCAGCGCGAAGAGGAAGCGAAGTATTCCGCGCATCGCAAAACGCAGATCGGTTCGGGCGGCCGTGAGGAAAAAATTCGCACCTACAACTTTCCGCAGAACCGCATCACCGATCACCGCATCGGCCTCACGCTCTACAATCTCGACCGCGTCATGGAAGGCGATCTCGCCGAAATGATCGACGCCATGCAGGCGGCTGATCTACAGGAGCGGCTGAAGGAATCCGCGCTGACCGCGTGAGCCGACTCGCGCAGCCAGCGAACGCCGCGCCTCGCCGCGTGTGATCACGGTCCTCGAGGTCCTGCAGTCGACGACAGCTTTCTTCAAGAAACGCGCGATCGAAAGCCCGCGCTTGAACGCGGAGCATCTCCTTGCTCACTCGTTAGGCTGGAAGCGAATCGAGCTTTATCTCGAGTTTGAGCGGCCGTTGGTCGAGACGGAACTGGCACCGTTGCGCGAACTGGTGCGCCGTCGCGGCCAAGGCGAACCGCTCCAGCACTTGTTAGGCACGGTCGAGTTTTGCGGACATGTTTTTCGCTGTGATAAGCGAGCCCTCGTCCCGCGGCCGGAGACGGAGGAACTGATCGAACTGCTGACCACGCAACTCACCACCGCGCCCGCGCGCATCCTCGATATCGGCACTGGCAGTGGCGTGATCGCGCTCAGTCTCGCGCTCCTTTTTCCCAATGCCGAGATGCACGCGCTCGACTCATCGGAAGCAGCGCTCGAACTGGCGCGTGAGAACGCAGCCAGCCTTGGTCTCGCGGAACGCGTCCAGTTTGCCCGAAGCAACCTGCTCGCCGCAGCCGACGGACACTTCGACCTGATCGCGGCCAATCTCCCCTACGTTCCGGAGCGCGACCGCACCACGCTTTCGCGCGAAGTGCTCCACGACCCTGAGTCCGCCCTCTTCGGCGGCGAAAACGGTGACGAGATGATTCGCGAATTGATCACCGCCGCGCCGCCGCACCTCGCGCCGGGCGGCTGGCTCGCGCTCGAGATTGGCATCGGCCAATCCGAAGCCCTCCTTCCCTTTCTCGCCGATCGCAACTACCACGACATTTCCGCGCGACAGGATTATGCCGGTGTGACACGCTTCCTCCTCGCACGACATGGATAAAATTCTCGTCCACGGCGGCCATCCGCTTTCCGGCAAAATCAGGGTGAGCGGATCGAAAAATTCCGCGCTCCCGATCCTCGCCGCGACCCTTCTGACGAAGGAGCCGTGCGTGCTCCATCGCGTGCCCGACCTGAGCGACACGAACTACATGCTTCAGATTCTGATGTATCTGGGCGCGCAGGTAGAACGGGCCAGCGGCACGGTGAGCGTAACGGCGGAGAAGGTGAACTCGATCGCGCCTTATGATGTGGTGCGTCGGATGCGCGCTTCGGTCTGCGTGCTCGGCCCGCTCCTCGGACGCTGCGGCGAGGCGACGGTCTCGCTGCCGGGCGGTTGCGTCATCGGCGACCGGCCGATCGATCTGCATTTGCGAGGCTTCGAGGCGCTCGGCGCTGCGGTGCGGGTGGAGGCCGGGAACATCCGCATGTTCACCCCGCAACTCCGCGGCGCGGTCATCAATCTGCGCGGCAAATTCGGGCCCACCGTGCTCGGGACCGACAACGTGATGATGGCCGCCGTTCTCGCCGAAGGCACGACCGTGATCGAAGGCGCCGCCGCCGAACCGGAGGTCTGTGACCTCGCTAATTTCCTGAACAAGATGGGCGCAAAGATCGAAGGCGCGGGCACGCGGCGCTTGATCATCGAGGGCGTGAAGGAACTGCACGGCGCCGAGCACGACATCATCCCGGATCGCATCGAGACCGGCACCTTCCTCGTCGCAGGCGCAATCTGCGGCACTGGCGTGACCGTCACCCGCGCCGAGCCGAAACACGTGGAAACCGTGACCACCGCTCTCCGCAATGCTGGTTACAAAATCGAAACGACGGCGGACTCGATTACCGTTTCGCCAAATGGCGCTGTGAAACCGCTCGAGATCGTGACGGAACCGTATCCCGGTTTTCCGACTGACATGCAGGCGCAGATGTGCGCGCTCCTTTCCACGACTGAGGGGATCAGCGTGGTGACGGAAAATGTTTTTCCGCAGCGCTACATGCACCTCGCGGAATTGAAGCGGATGGGGGCTAGGGTGCAGATCGAGGGCCCGACCGCCGTCATCCATGGCGTGGAGAAACTGCTCGGCGCGCCGGTGATGGCGAGCGATCTGCGCGCCTCCGCTGCACTCGTGCTGGCTGGCTTGAAGGCAGAGGGAACGACCGAGATCAGCCGCGTCTATCACATCGATCGCGGCTACGAGCACCTCGACGAAAAGCTCAGCTCGCTCGGCGCGCACATCGAGCGGGTCAAGGAAACCTAGCGATTGGACGTCGGGTCACCGTCCGCAGCTGGCGCAGGCTCGCCGACGCGCCTAACGAGTAGTTAACTACCGCCGAAACCTTCTGCTGGGCTGCTCGGTGGCGCGAAACCAAGAATGCGCTCGATCCGCTGCCGCCGCCAAAGCTCGGGCGCATCGACTTGCGGCGCGGGCGTGCTGGCTTCCACGTTCGCAACCGTCTTCGCTAGCTCGCGCGCTTCCGGCATTAAGCTCTCGCCTGCGTCCGGCGCCGCGGCTCGCGTGCGCAACTCGGCCAGTTGCGACAAGATCGGCGCCGACGCGCTGCGCGCCTCGCGCAGGGTGTCGACCATGCGTTGGAAGCTGAGGTGGAACGGGACCGTCGCGAAAGCGTCGTCACCAAAGGCGGCTAAATCCTCCGGCGGCGTGCTGATCGACGCAGATTCCGCGAGCGAATTCCAAACGCCAGCCGGCTGGAAATAGCCGATCTCGCCGCGGTAAGCGGCATCCGCATTCTCCACCGTGAGATAGCAACTGCCGGCGAGCGGCTCGACGGCCACCGTCTGCTCCGCGTCGTCGCCATTTGAGATGCGGAGATGCACTTTGCGGTCGGACGGCGCGGCTTCGGCGAAGGCCTGGTTCCAGTCGATCGCCCAGTAGGCGAAAAGCGTATGCGGATCGCGCGCCATCAAGCAAAACATGGGCGCGCCCGACGTTAGCGGCAGGCCGCCGCCCTCGTCTGTTTCGGCCCGCGCCACGACCGGGGCCGAGGACAACGCAAACCCGGCGCCGTTCCCCGTCTCGGCGGATTTGGCGTCATTCGTCGGCGTCGGATTCAATGCAAAGTCCATTCAAGGCCGCGGTCGGCGTGGCGACGGTAGAGTCATCGCTTTTTGCTGCAACGCAATTTGTCCGGCCGCGCGCGCATTGCCATTCCCGGCGAGGCAGGGAACGTTCGCCCGGACGTGAGCACCAAGACCTGCATTATCTGCAATCCAGCCGCCGGCAGTGCGGACGACACCGAGGCGTTGCGCGCGCAACTGGAGCGGATCGACAACGCGACCATCCGCTTCACCGCGGAAGGCGGCGACGCCACGCGCTTCGCCCACGAAGCCTGTGCGGAAGGCTTCCAGACGATCATCGCCGCGGGTGGCGATGGTACCTTGAATGAAGTGATCAATGGCGTCGCCGAACACCTGGCGGACGTCACCGTCGGCTTGCTCCCGCTCGGCACGGGCAATGATTTTGCGCGGATGCTCGACTTGCCGAAAACGGTCGCGGATTGCGTGGATCTGCTCCGTCTCGGCCACGCACGGCCGATCGATCTCGTGCAGGTAACGAGCGATCGCGTCCGGCATTTCATCAACGTCTCCGCGGCCGGTTTCAGCGGGACGGTGAACGAGAAGATGACGCCCGAGATTAAACAGAGGTGGGGTCCGCTGGCTTATGTGCGTTGTGCCGCGGAGGCGTTGCCGGAGTTGGAAGCGTATGCGACGCAAATCGTCCTCGACGATACGACAACCCTAGAGATGGATCTTTACAACGTCGTGGTTGCAAATGGCCGTTATGTCGCCGGCGGCACGCTCATCGCCCCGGAGGCCTCGATCGACGACGGCCTGCTCGACCTCGTCCTCGTGCTCGCTTCCGACGCCACGCAGCTCGCGCTGGTCGCGGCGCAGATGGCGCTCGGGACGCACCTCCAGAGCGAAGGTATCGTCTTCCGGCGCGCAGCGAAGATCGCGATCAACTCCCAGCCCGGGATGTGGTTCAATGTCGACGGCGAGATGGTGGGCAATGAACCGGCGGTTTTTCAAATCCTGCCGCGGGCGCTGCGTTTCCTGACCAAGCCGGAGGCATGACGACGAAGAAGATTCTGACCTTGGAGGAACTCGCGCGCGTCTCCGACGAACTGCGCCGTGACGAGCAAAAACTGGTCGCGACCAATGGCTGCTTCGATCTGCTGCATGTTGGCCACGTGCGCTATCTGCAAGCCGCACGCGCCCTCGGGGCGCGGCTCGTGGTGGGCGTGAACGGCGATGCTTCGGTGCGCGCGCTCAAGGGCGAAGCGCGGCCGCTAAACAGCGAACACGACCGCGCCGAGGTGCTGGCCGCGCTGGAGTGCGTGGATTACGTGACTATTTTTCCTGAAGTGCGCGCGACCGATTTCCTCGCGCAGGCGCGGCCGGCGATCTACGCCAAAGGCGGTGACTACACGCCTGAAAGCCTGAACGCGGAGGAGCGTCGCGTCCTGGCAGAGATCGGCTGCGAAATCAGAATCATCCCGTTCGAGCAGGGGTACTCGACCACGGGATTGATCGAGCGGATGAACTAGATGGCGGCGCTTGGTCTCGGCATTCTCGGTTCCGGCAAAGGGAGCAACTGCCGCGCAATTCTCGAGCGGGTCCGTGATAGCCAGCTTTGTGCGGAGGTGCGCGTCATCATCTCGGATGTCTTCGACGCCGGCATCCTCGACATCGCGCGCGAGTTCGGTATCCCGCACGCCTACCTCCCGCCGGGACCCTACCGGACGAAGCTCGCGCCGGAAGCGGAACACGCTCTCGCGCAGATGCTGCGCGAAGCCGCGGTCGAATTGGTCGTGCTCGCCGGCTTCATGCGGGTGTTGAAGACCCCGATGCTCGACGCCTTCCCGCACCGGATCATTAACATTCATCCCTCGCTCCTCCCGAAGCATCCGGGCCTCGAAGCCTGGCGACAGGCGCTCGACGCGGGCGATCCGCTCACGGGCTGCACGGTGCACTATGTCGATGCCGGGATCGATCGTGGCGAGATTATCGCCCAGCGCGAAGTGCGCGTCCTGCCTAACGACTCTGCCGAAACGCTGCACGCGCGGATACAACTAGCGGAGCACGAACTATATCCCGAAGCGATCGCGCAGTTTTGCGAATGAGGACGCGGCGGCGCGCTTGTTTTTAGCCTAACGAGTTATTCCGGCTTCTGCCCGCGGCTCAGGAGTTCCTGCAACGCTTCCTGTGGCTTGCGGCCTTCGTAGAGCATCGCATAAGCCTGGTCGATAACCGGCGTCTCGATCCCGATCCGACGCGCGCATTCGTAGGCGCTTTTCGTGGTCGGGATTCCCTCTGCTACCATCCCCATCGAGGCGGTGATCTCATCAACGGTCGCGCCGCGGCCAATCTGCTCGCCGACGCGACGGTTCCGGCTGTGTTGGCTGAAACAGGTAGCGATGAGGTCTCCGGCGCCGCTCAAGCCGTAGAAGGTGGTCGGCTGGCCGCCCATCGCGGTGCCGAGTCGCAGCATCTCGGCCAGGCAGCGGGTGACGAGCGCGGACTTCGAGTTATCGCCGAAGCCGAGGCCATCGCTCGCGCCCGCGGTGATCGCGTAGACGTTTTTCAGCGCGCCGCCGAGTTCGATGCCGGCGGTCTCGTCACTCGAGTAAATCCGAAAGCGCGGACTGCCGAGATGGCGTTGCAATTCCTCCGCGCACTCCACCTGGCGGCAGCCGAGGACGCTTGCGCCAGGCAAACCGCGCGCCACTTCGATCGCCAAGTTTGGGCCGGAGAGCACGGCTACGATGTGTGACGGCAGGAGTTCCGCAAGGATCTCGCTCATCCGGAGCCCGGTGCCGTGTTCAATCCCTTTACTGCAGCTGAGAAGAACGGCCTCCGGTTTCGCCACCGTCTGCAGAGCAGTGGCTACGGCGCGCAATGCGGTCGACGGAGTGACAAGGACGAAGAGGTCCGCGTCGGCACAGTCAGCGAGATCGCTGGTAAGTCGGATCGAAGCGGGAATCTCTGCATTGGCGAGCGCGGCTGCCTTCCGGCTCGCTTTGAGGCGACTCATGCGGTCCGGGTTATGGCCCCACAAGGTGATATCGTTCCCGCGCTGCGCCCACAGAATTGCCAGGGCTGTGCCCCAGCTGCCTGCTCCGATAATGGCCGTCCGATGAAGACTCATTTGCGGCCCGACCGTGGCTCCTGACTGTTCAAGAGCCGAGAAATATTAGTGCGATGCCGCCAAACAACCAGCGCCGCCATGACGATGGAGAAGTAAAGCAGCACCCTTCCGTGCGCGATCCCCAACCACCGAAGAGCAACCACGGCGACCGGCAGAGAGGTAGCCGCAGTAATCGAGGCGAGTGAGACATAACGCGTTGTATAGAATGTGATTACCCATACCAATGAGATCGATAGAGCTGCAAGCGGTGCCACACCGATCAGCGCGCCAGCCGAAGTCGCGACGCCTTTTCCGCCCTTAAATCGCAGCCAGACTGGGAAAGTGTGGCCGATGATGCAGCCAGCAGCGGCCAGCAGCCCGTAGGCTTCGACGATATTCGGCACCAATCCCGTCGTTGCAGCGAGAAAGATCGCGATTCGCACTGCCGCGAGACCTTTGAGCGCGTCCAAAGCAAAGACGGCAACACCCCACGGCTTCCCAACGACGCGCAGGACATTGGTAGCACCAATGTTTCCACTACCATGATCGCGGATTTCGATCCCGTTTAAGCGCCCAACAAGCCAGCCCCATGGAACGGATCCAAGGAGATAGGCAATCGCAGTTATTTCGATGACTAATCCCAAGCCGTCTTACCCGTGTGGCTTTGATAGTTCGAGATGCAGGGTCAATATATCGGCGGGCGTGACTCCGCTGACTCGGCTGGCATCACCGAGCGTTAGGGGACGCACTCGAGAGAGTTTTTGACGCGTCTCTGGACGGAGGTTTCTGACCAGGTCGAAATCGAGGTTGTCCGGGATACGCTGCGTCTCCTTGGCGTTCAATTGACGGTTTTGGACGGCTTGGCGACGAATATAACCAGCATACTTTGCTTCCGTCTCTAGCAGGTTCCAAAGTTCACAAGTGCCCGAGGCCCAGATCGACTCCGGCAGATCCTGACGTTCAAACTTTGATCGGCGAAGTCGATCAAAAACAGGCACCCCTTCGAAAAGCGTTTTCATAGCGAAAGACCGCAGCGCATCGATCGCTAACAGTTTCTCCTGGAATATTTTCCAGCGCTCCGAGGTGATTAGGCCGCACGCTTGACCCAACGGCGTTAGCCGTTGATCTGCCGTATCGTGGCGAAGGGAGAGACGGTTTTCGGAGCGACTAGTAAACATCCGGTAGGGCTCATCCGTGCCCTTCGTCACGAGGTCGTCGATCATCACCCCAATGTATGAATCGTCCCGTTGCAGAATAAACGAGTCGCGAGATTGCGCGCGCAAGGCGGCGTTTGCCCCTGCAAGGAGGCCCTGTGCGGCCGCTTCTTCGTAACCAGACGTCCCGTTTACTTGACCGGCAAAGAAGAGGCCGCCCACCAAGCGGGTCTCAAGTGAGTGCGATAGCTGAGTCGGCGGGAAATAATCATATTCGACCGCGTATCCTGGCCGAACGATCTCCGCCTTTTCAAGCCCAGGGATTGACTGGATGAACTCGTATTGAACATGGACCGGCAGACTGGTAGAAACACCGTTAACATAGAACTCATCAGTCTGCATCCCTTCCGGTTCGAGAAAAATTTGGTGGGAGGACTTCTCGGAAAACTTCACCACCTTGTCTTCAATCGAGGGACAATACCGAGGACCAGTGCCTTGAATCCGACCGCTGTAGAGCGGCGAGGAGGCCAGATTCGCAGTTATGATTTTGTGCGTCTGAGCGGTTGTGCGGGTAATCCAGCAGTCCCTCTGTTCCACGTGGAACGGGGGGCGGTTCAACGTGAACATGTCTGAGGCGTCTTCTGTCTGGGCCGGCGACACGAAGCTAAACCATGTCGGCTCACGCTCACCCTGCTGGCGTTCACAGGCAGTGAAATTGATTGAGCGCCCTGCAATCCGACAAGGAGTCCCTGTCTTAAAACGTCCGACCTCGAACCCGAGACCACGCAAGTTTTCGCTTAGACCAGACGCGGTATCTGCCATGCGTCCGCCAGGAGTCGAGTGCTGGCCGACGTGGAGCAATCCTCGGAGAAACGTTCCGGAAGTTATGACGACCGATCGGGCTCGAAAGAAAATTCCAATGTCCGTCTCGACGCCGTGAACCTCTCTGCGGCTAGAGATACGAACGCGGGTTACATTCGCCTGCTTTGTCTCCAAAATAGCTGCTGTCTCGACAAAGCCTTTTGCACGAAACTGATACGCCTTTTTGTCGCACTGAACGCGGGGCGCTTGCGCCGAAGCACCCTTGGAGCGGTTGAGTAGCCTAAAGTGAATCCCGGTGGCGTCGGCGTTTTGCCCCATGAATCCACCAAGAGCGTCGATCTCACGAACAATGTGACCTTTGCCGATTCCCCCTATCGCGGGATTGCATGACATCTGACCGATCGTGTCCAAGTTTTGCGTGAGGAGCAGTGTTTGGCTCCCCATGCGCGCAGCGGCCAGCGCGGCTTCGATGCCAGCATGCCCACTCCCGACAACGACTACGTCATAGAGCACCGAGAATTCTACCTGTTCCACGTGGAACTATCCGAGAATGCCCTGCGAACTTTTCGGTAACAACGTCGCGAGCGAATGTTCCTCGGTAACGCCTTCGAGATTAGTCATGCTGATTAACAGTTCTGGATTAAATTCCGCCATTACCTGCCGGCAAGCACCGCAAGGAATCACTGGCTGTTTCGAATCTGCTGCGATTGCTATCCGCGAAAACGCGATTTTTCCGGCTTGGATAGCGTTGCCAATCGCAACCCTCTCCGCGCACATTGTGAGTCCGAATGAAATGTTTTCGACATTGCAGCCAGTGAAAATTTCATTATCCGACGTGAGGAGGGCTGCGCCGACCGGAAAATTCGAATATTTGGCGTAGGCTCGACTACGAACCTCGATGGCTCGTTTAATTAGATCTTCAACGGTTATGCTCATCGTAATTCAGACACAAACTTTGGAGCCCGATAGACAGCGCGACGGGGCCCGGTGGATGCCTCCTGCGCCTCCTTCATTAGTCGGAGCGCGATCCTCCCTAAAAGAATGAGGATGATCGCCGAAAAAAGGAGCCCGCCGCCCCAAATGTAATATTCCATCATTTTAGGATGAGTCTGACCCCTCGCCAAACGCAGCCCAAATTGTCCTAGAGTGCCAATATACGCGTATAGAAACAGTCCTGGAGCCTGTCCGATCGCCACCCAAAGCATGCAGGTGCGGAAGCGAATATTCGTTAAACCGTAGAGATAATTCAGTAAACTTGTGGGAAATAACGGATGCAACTGGCTGAGCAAGATGATTTTCCAACCTTCCCTATCAACCGCTGGCTGCAGGGCTACTAAGGTTTTATTCTGCCGCAGACGCCGCTCAAGCCAGCCCTTTCCAAGATAGCGGCTAATATAAAAAGCAATCGCGGCGCCGACCACGTTGCCGCTCAGCGTGATGAAAAATCCCCACCAAAGACCGAAAAAAAAGCCGCCGCCGATGCTTAAGACGCCACCGGGCAGTAAGAGAATATTGCAGCAGGCGTAGAGGAGCGGATACCAAATCGCGCTCCAGACGCCCCATCGCATGACGTGCTCCTGGATATTTGAGATCCAATCGACGACGGGAAAAAAACGCGACAGCAGCAGCCAAATAGAACCGACAGCGACCAAACCAGTCGTCTGGATAACAATTGCGCGCCGAACATGGACCATCGTTCGAACCTTCGCTGCTTAGCCGATTCACCGCAATCCGCAAACCATCGGCACGGTCGCGACTGAAACCCGGCGGTTACCCGACACCAGCGTACTCCGAATCAAAGAGAGTCTTGAAGCTTCCCGAGTCTTTTTGAGGAAAAACTGATCCGCGCTGCGGTTTCGGGAAGGTCACGATCACGAGGACGCCAGTGTCGGGAAATTGAGTCGTGCTCAGCACGCAGGTCTCGAGCGAGTAATTGTCTTCGTTGTGGCGAGGACCAGATCCGTGTCGGTTTTTTCGTGGCCAGTCGTGGAACCCGGGCCAATGCGGAATGCCCGCGCAAAAGCGTGGACCAGGTCGACCATCTTGCTCGAGGTATAATCTGCTGGATACGCGCGAGGCTCGGCTCGTCCGCG
>JBKJKL010000008.1:0-4604 GCA_046597485.1 Chthoniobacterales bacterium | reverse complement strand
GGCAAGGTGTGGGATTGGCTGCGGGACGATGATCCCGCACGCGTGCAGCGGGTGACGGCCGCGCACTGGCAGATGGAGAGTTGGACCTAGCCGAGCTAGAGCGCGCGGCTTCTGGTGATGACGCCGGGAGTTCTTGATCTCACGCCGCCTGCCATCCGGCAGCGATACGGGCGCACTATCATCCCCCAACCCGGTCGCTCACGGATGAGCCGGATCGCCCGGCGCGGCTCACGAATCCGCGAGCTCGCAAGCCGGGCATCCTCCGTCCATCTCCGGAGCGCTTCGCCTTGGCAGCGACTTAAGTGCTGAGGAGCTCAGCCGGCACCTTGCCGCCGTTCTGGGCGAGCTTCTGCATGACTTCTTTGTGCAGCCACGTGTTCATCGAGGCCGAGTCGCTCTGGTCGCCGGTATAATGGAGATCGGTCGCTAGTTCCTTGCGGTTGGCGAGGCTGCTGTCCATGCCGACCAACTTCATCAAATCCACGATCGAACCCTTCCAGTCGAGCTTCTCCGAGTTCTTGGCCGCGAGCGCGTCGAGAGTCGCAGCGACGTCGACATTCTGTTGTGCGGTGGGCGCCGGGGCACCGGGTTCTCCGGTTGCAGGCTGAGTAGTGGAGGCCGTCGCCAAAGGCGCGTGACCAAAGATTTTCGACATCAGAGTATTAAACATTCCCATTCCTTTCAGTCATTCGGATTGCCGGACTTGCAAGCGATTGCAGCGACTGCTTCGGCGCGGCGCGGTTCCTGTCACTCTCCAAGTTCCGACCGTCGTCTCGCGAGCGCAGTGCGCCGCCCAGCCTGATCGATGTCCATTTCGCCGGTTGCGTGCACCGGCGGATTAGGCGGCGTTGCCGTTGGAAGGCGGTGCGAAGTGCGGAAGCAGCCCCCGTTTGCCGGGCTCATTGATCACAATCGTGTTCAAGCTGAATGGAGCGGCAGTTCGGGAGATTACTTTCCGACCCTGAGCGTCCGGGAAATCCGGAAGTCGGGTTCCTGCGATTCAGAGAGGATGAAGCAGGCGGGAGCGAAGGGAGCGGCAGAAGTTTCTCCGTTTCTTCCCGAGGGGATTCCGGGATGCGACCTATCTCGAGTGGGAGCGGGATCATAAGGTGAAGACGCATCAGCGCTGGGAGGAGTCGCTGCATCGAGAAGAGTTTGGGCGGCTGCTGAAAGACGGCGAGCATGGGGAGATTGTGGCGCGAGCGGTGCGGATAGAGCAGTGCTCGCGGCATAGCATGATCTTCTCGTTCGAGAAGATGGCGCTGCGGGATGCGGTGCGGTCGGCGGGCGGGGCGCGGGCTTTCGCGGAGGGGCTCTACGATTTTCTCCATGGCCGGGCGGAGTAGGCGACGCGTTTCGAGTGGTGGTGCGGCGTGGTGGCGGCGCTGCCGCGCAAGCAGACCCGGGTGCTGACGTGGCCACTGGTAACGGTCTGGGGATTCATCGCGCAGCCGGAGACGCATTTCTTTTTAAAGCCAAATGTAGCGAGACACGATCGATCTCGTCCGCTGGATGCAGGACTCGGCCGAAGAGCCGGCCACCTCCTGACGCGCTCGACGAGCGCATCGCCGACCCGGCTTTGAAAAAATCGCGCGGAATCGCTTTGCCCCATTTGCGTATGGGTGCTGCATTTGCAATCTCTTTCCATGGCCGACCAGAGACCACCTGCCAGCACCCCGGCGCACCTGAGCGAAGAGGAGTTTCGCCTCCTTTGGGAGACGTCGACCGACGCAGTGATGATCCTCGATCACGAGAGCACGATCCGGTACGCGAATCCCGCCGTGGTGGATGTTTTCGGCTACCTGCCGGATGAGTTGATTGGCGAGAAAATTTTCCTGGTCCAACCGGAACGTCTCCGCGAACCCCATCGACGCGGGCTGGCACGTTACCTCGCGACCGGCGTGAAGAAGTTAAATTGGCGCGCGACCGAAGCCGCCGGGCTCCATCGGCTGGGCCACGAATTTCCGATCGAGATAGCTTTTAGTCATCTCTCCCAAGGCAAGGGCGATTTCTTCGCGGCTTTCATCCGCGACATCTCCGGTCGCAAGCAGGCCGAGGAAGCGCTCCGCGTCGGTCGGGTGCGGATGGAACTGGTGCTCGAGGGGGCTGATGTCGGGCTCTGGAATTGCCCTTTGCCGCTCCGGCAGTTCGAATGGGATGCGCGCGTGAAACGCCACTTCTGGCTCGACCCCGACGCGGACGTCACGCTCGAGGTCTTCTTCGAGCGCATCCATGCGGACGATCGAGAGCGGGTCCGTGGCGAAATCGAGGCGACGCTGTCGGGCAGTAGTGCCTACGAGACAGAATACCGCACGGTCTCGCCTGAGACCGGCGCGGAAAAATGGATTCGCGCGATCGGTCGCGTCTTCTCCGATGACGGCGGGAAGCCGATTGGGTTCGACGGCATCACGATCGACGTGACCGCGCGCAAAAATGCCGAGGTCGAACGTGAAGCGCTCCTCGCGAGCGAGCGTGCCGCACGCACGGAGGCGGAGCGCGTGAGCCGGATGAAGGACGAATTTCTGGCCACGCTCTCGCACGAGCTGCGCACCCCTTTGAACGCGATCGTCGGGTGGTCGCAAATCCTCGGGGGCGATAGCAAGCCGAACCCGGCTGACCTCGCGGAAGGCTTGAAGGTGATCGGGCGCAACGCGCGCGTGCAAGCGCAGCTCATAGAGGACCTGCTCGACATGAGCCGCATTATCTCCGGCAAGGTGCGACTGAACGTCCAGCCGGTGGATCTTTCGGAAGTGATCGATGCCGCTGTCGCCTCGGTCGCGCCCGGAGCGGAGGCGAAAGGAATTCGCATCCAAAAAGTGATCGAGCCTCTGGCCAGTCCGGTGATGGGCGATCCCTCCCGGCTCCAGCAAATCGTCTGGAACCTGCTATCCAACGCGATCAAATTCACCCCGAAAGAGGGACGCGTGCAGGTCGTCATGAAGCTGGTGAATTCGCATCTCGAGATCGTAGTCAGCGACACCGGCGCGGGAATAAAACCGGAGTTTTTGCCGCATGTTTTCGAGCGCTTCCGCCAGGCGGACGCAACTACCACGCGACGTTACGGCGGTCTCGGCCTCGGTCTCGCGATCGTAAAACATCTCGCCGAAATGCACGGCGGCGACGTCCGCGCGGCGAGCCCGGGAGAGAATCAGGGCGCTACGTTTTCAGTCCATTTGCCACTCGCGATTGCGCATCAGCACCGGGCCCAGTCGGCCGAGGAAAGGGAGCACCCGCGCACGCCCACGAGCCATCCCACGGAATGCCCGCCGGGGCTCGATGGCGCGCACATTCTGGTCGTCGACGACGAGCGCGATTCTCGCGCCCTGGTGAAGCGTATCCTTGAGGATTGCGCTGCGATCGTGACCGTGGCCTCGTCCGCCGAAGACGGACTCGCCGCGCTCAAGCGGCAGAAAACAGACGTCATCGTCTCCGACATCGGCATGCCCGGGACGGATGGCTACCAGTTCATTCGCGCCGTCCGGAAGCTGGGCGAAGACGAGGGCGGCAAGTCGCCTGCGATCGCCCTGACCGCCTTCGCGCGCTCCGAAGATCGGCAGCGCGCCATGCTCGCCGGGTTCGATATTCACATCGCCAAACCAGTCGAGCCAGCCGAGTTAATCGCCGTCGTCGCACGGCTCGCGCGGCGTGTTTAGATTGCGGGCCTTGTCCGGTTCCTGAGGTCCTGGCCGGGCGCTCCCGAAAATGCTTAATGCTTCTTCGCTTCGGTCTTCAGAACGCGCGCGCTGATTTTGTCGCGGCTTGTTTCGAGGAGCACCGTCATAACGCCCTCGACCAAAGGCTCGTCATTTGGGGACTTCGGCACTTCCGCGTCGATGTGAAGGGTAATCTTGACCGGGTTGCCGACGCTGTAGCCGACATCGGGATCAACGACTTTCAGGTTGCCGTAGGGGATGGCGTAGCGGGCGGGATCGATGCCTTTTTTGCCTTTCAGCGCTGTCTTGATGAACGCCTTGGCTTTGGTATCGAGCGTGGGCTTGATGTCGAGCTGCCGGATTCGTTCGCCGTCGCTTTCGACGAGGATCATGGCGTTGCAATCCCACCTTCCGCCGAAATTAAGCAGACCGAAGTGCCAGCCTTCTTCCTCCGGGCCCCAGAGGACCTCAAGGCTGCCGTGGTTCCTCCCAGGAAAGTAAACCACCTGGTCCTCGGGCTTGCCGAGGTTAAGGCGGCCGAGGACGCGCTTTTCCTTGAGCGAGACGACGATGTTTTCCATGACGACGCTGTCTTCGACTTTGCCGCTGGAGTCATCGAAGGCATTGAGGGCGTCCGTTTCGGCGGGGCGAAGTTCGCCGTGGATGAGGACGGGAAACTTGGCCGGCTTGCTGCCTTTGAGCCGCGCGGTAAAGAGGATAGCGAGGTCGCCGTCTTTGCCCGTGGAGTTGTCGATCAACCAGGCGACTTCTCCGCCAGCCTTGAGCTTGGCGTTAATGTTCTCCGCGGAATCCTCGGCCGCCCACGCCGGCGCAGCAAGCGCGCAGAGGAGGACGAGAGGCGCGGCACGCAGCAGAGTCGGAAGCAGCATGTGCCTAGAGAAGCAGGAACGATGGCCGGGACAAAGCCCGCATGTTGAGCGAGCAGCACGC
>JBKJKL010000469.1:0-4905 GCA_046597485.1 Chthoniobacterales bacterium | reverse complement strand
TGGCGCGTCGATACGATCAAGTTGCAGGACGTGCCAGCCTGTGGCGCCAACGCTGGAGTCGGAACCCATGCGGAAACGGAGGCGGATGGACTGCCCCGCGACGCTCGGCCCCAGCTTCGCCACCGTGGTGATGTAGCCGCCGGAGTTTCCCGACCAAGCCTGCCGCGCGGCGAGCGGATTGCTGTAAGCGGTGCTGATCGTGCTCCCGTAGCCACCACTGGTGAAGCTGCCGCCGACCGCGACGTTCGTCACGTCCGTATAGGCCCCGCCGTTGATGTTGGGTGACGAAATCTCGAGCACGCCCCCGTCGAAGCCGGCCTCGAAGACGTAATTGTGCCGGAAGCTCACGCTCGTCGTCGCGCTGCTCACGCTGAATGCTTCGGAGATGAGCTGCTTGTCACTCACCGTCGTCGGGTCGTCGACGAAAGCCGCGTTCGGGGCCGTGTCGGGTGTAGTAGTCGAGGTCACCCAGTTCACGCCGGTGCCAGCGGCCAGGACGGCCGACCAACCCGCGGGCAGCGCGGGCGCCGTCACGCCATCGAAGGACTGCGTGGCCAGTGTGATTACCGTGCCGCTGGTGAAAGTGTAAACCGCGTTGCCCAGGCTGGTGGCACCATCCTGCAACTGGAGCGTGGCCGTGAGCGTGCCGCCGCAGGTGCCGGTGGCAGTGAAGCTAAAGCTGCGGCAAGCGCTGCCGCCGCCCGCCGCCAGTGCGCCAAAACTCTGCGATCCGCTTTGGTTCGTCACCCCGCCGGTGCCGGCGAGAGTCGCGACCAGGTTTGTGGTCGGAGCGGTGCCGTCGTTGCGCACGCAGAAGTTGACCGTGACATCTTCGCCCGGCTCGATCGACGATGTTGTCGGATTGCCGCACGTGCCCGCAGTGATGGTCGACCCATTGGTCACGATGGCCGGAGCCGGCGCCTGCGTGTCGATAATGCGGCTCGTCCAGACCTCTTCTTTCGCGAGGTTGCGCCGGTCGGTCCAGGACGGGAGAAAGAGTGTGCTGTAACCGCTCAGCCCGTTGTAGTCGCCGTATTGATTGCCGGTGTCCGCCCCGCTGATCGTCTCGTCGGTTTGCGCAGCGCTGACCTTCTGCGCCGGAGACCAGCTCGCGCCGGCATTCGCCGAACCCTGGTAGTAAACGTTCGTCTTCTTCCGGCCAGCATCATCGACCGTGTCGTAATACATCAGGCCGAGGTTGCCGCTCGTTTCGTCGACCGCGAGCCATTGATTGAATTGGTCGTTCAGGCCGGGCTGGTCGTTCACTTTCGTAGGAGTCCCCCAGGTCAATCCGCCATCGGTGGAGCGATTGAACCAAACGCGCGTTTTGCAGGCGGAGGAAACGTTCGTGCCCGGCTCGTTGGCCGGGGCGGTGCAACCGGTGGCCCCAGAGAGGTCGGTCCAGGTGACGTAGACGTGGTTCTTGGTCCCGCCACGGTAGGCGCCGATCGAAACGTAAACGAGCGCGCGGCGACCGGAAAATGAAGGCACGCCGATGTCGTAACTGTCGTAGGTGGTCGCCACCGGAACTGGCGCGTTCCAGGTTGCGCCACCATCGGTCGACCGCACGAGAAAGATTTTGCTGTTCCCAGTCGTCGGCCAGGACGCAAAGACATCGCCCGCGCTGTTCGACTTGATGTCGCTTCCGATGCAGGTACCGGTCGACTCGGCGCCGCTCACCTGGATCGGAGTGGCGAGCCAGGTGCCGCCGACGCCGGCGGTGCGCCGGTTCACGAAAGCCGGGCTGCTGTTGTGCCAGACGGCATACATCTGGTCCTTGAACGACGAGCTCGCGCTGTGATCCACCCAGACCATCTGTTTATCGACATTGGTCTGCGCGCCGGAAGCGGTCGCGTCCAACGCCCAGGTCGCGCCGTTATCGGTCGAGCGGTAATTGCGGAGCCGGAGCGCGCCGCCCTGGATGCCGAGAGTCGACGACCACGCCGTACTGTCGGACGTCCAGTCGACCGTCGGATCGGAGTGAGAGGTATCTGCGAGAACCAACGGCAGCGTCGTCTGTGCCCAGGTGGTGCCGCCATCAGTCGAACGATTGACGGCCTGCGCGCCACCGGAAGAGATCGAGTTCGAGGCGGAGAGGATCTTTTGCGTGTTCCAGAAGTTGACCCGGATGTCGGATTCACTGCGCGCGGTCGACTGCGCGCCTGACATGCGCACGTCGCCGCCGATGCTCGCATCGGAGTCGGCGTCGGCCGATTCTGCTGCTACCCCCGGACCCGCCTTCAAGTCCTGATGCGTCATCATCCACTCGAGAATTTCATTCAAAGCGCGCGGATAGCCGCCGGTCGGATCGTCGCTCTTGTAGTCACCTTCCGGGTGCTCTTTCTGCCACCAAACGCGGAGCCAGGCGGGCAGGGTCAGGTTTCCGGCCTTCTCCGAGTAGTGCAGGATCGAGAAGTCTTGGTGGTCGCGAATCAACTGCGCGAGTGCGCTCCCTGGCTGGACGCGGTAGCCCAGATATTCCTGCGCGAGCTGCTGCTCAAGCGACGGCCAAGAGGTGCGGGTTGTCTTGCCCGCCGGCCCTTTCGGAGCCTGCGCGAAAACGACGACGGCGAGAGAAAGGCCGGCGAAGCAGAGCACGAGACTGAAGGCAAGACGCAGCCGGAAAAAGGCTGAGGAAGCGGAACATTTTGTCATAGGAAAAGAGGTGCGGATCGTGTCCGGCCGCTCCTGCTCTGTCGAGCCCCTTTCCGCCATGGGTGCAATTCTTTGCCGCGGAAGACGCCGCGGATCTTGCCTCGTCGCGTTCAGCTGGAGAAAATCGTCGGTATGAGCACTACTCGTCGCAAGTTCATCGGACTCACGATCGGCGGCGGCGCCGCTTTACTCGCCGGCACTCCCTCGTTCCTCCGGGCCGCGGCCGAGAGTCCTGCCACCTTTAAGATCGGCGGCGATCTGCTGGTGAACCGGCTCGGCTTCGGCGCGCTGCGCATCACTGGCCCCGGCGCATGGGGCTGGCCGGAGGACCGCGCGGCGGCGCGCCTTCTCTTGAAGCGCGTGGTCGAGTTGGGCATAAACCTGATCGACACGGCCGACGCCTACGGGCCGGAGACGAGCGAATTGCTCATCGCGGAAGCGCTCCATCCCTATCCGAAAGATCTCGTGATCGCGACCAAAGGCGGGAACACCCGGCCCGGTCAGGGGCAGTGGGTGCCGGACGGCCGGCCGGATTATCTCAAGCGCGCGGTCGAAGGCAGCCTGAAGCGACTCCGTCTCGAGAGGATCGACCTTTGGCAGTTGCATCGGATCGATCCGAAGGTGCCGCTTGAGGACTCGTTAGGCGCGATCAAGGAACTGCGCGACGCGGGCAAGATCCGGCATGTGGGTTTGTCCGAAGTCGGTCCGGAGGAGATCGCGCGTGCCCGAAAGGTTCTGCCGATCGCTACGGTGCAGAACCAATACAACGTCGCGAACCGGAAGTGGGAGACGGCGCTCAAGTATTGCGAGCAAGAAGGGCTCGGCTTCATGCCGTGGTCACCGGTGGGCGGCGGCCGCTCGCTCGGTGACGCAGCGCTCAAAGCGGTGGCAAAGGAACAAAAGGCCAGCCTTTACCAGGTCGCGATCGCTTGGCTGCTGCAGCGGTCGCCCGTCATGCTGCCGATCCCCGGTACCTCCTCGATTGCCCATCTCGAGGAAAACGTGGCCGCGGCCAAACTGCGCCTGACCACGGAGCAGCTCCGCTCGCTCAACGCGGTCGCCGGCTAAAAATCGTGCGGATACGACTTGGGAAGCGAGCCTGGAGAGGCGAAGGTGCGGCCTTATGGGAAATAGCCAAGGCAGAGATAACGTGAGAAAACGGGCCGCGCGTCGTCGCAAGACGGAGCGTCTGGCCGCTGAGAAAAAAGCAGGCGCCGCGAAGGCACCCACGAAGTAGCCGGGGCGCGCTAAGCGCGCGGGTTTTCGCCCAATTCCTTCGCGTGTTCAGCGTAGCGCGCGAGCAGCCAGCACAGATCCGAGAGACGGTTGAGATAACGCAGGATCTCCGGGTTCGCCGCTATGCCGAGCGTGGCGACGCGACGCTCCGCGCGGCGGCAGATAGTACGAGCGACATCGAGCGTGGCCGAGATCATCGTGCTGCCGGGAATGGCCCAGCCTTTGTAGTGAAGGAGCTTGTTCTTCTCCAAGTCGTCGATGATCGCAGTCAGGCGGTCGACCATCGGGGCGGTGGTGAGCTGGTAACCGTCCTTCGCGTAACGCGCGAGATCCTCGGGCGCGGTCGCGAGTTCGCCCATCACGTTGATCAGCTCCTTCTGCACCGCGAACATTTCCTCCGCGATGAACCCCTCGCCCGCCGTGACGCGGACGACGCCGAGCGCGGCGTTCAGTTCATCGACGCAGCCGTAGCTATCGACGCGCGGATCGCTCTTCGGCACCCGGCGGCCGTACATGAGTGAGGTTTCGCCTTGGTCGCCGGTCTTGGTTGCGATGGACACGTTGACTATTTCGTCGCGGCGCGCGCGAGGTCAATAAACACAAACGGCGGACGGGCTCGCGCCGGTCCGCCGTTCGGAATTCTGTTCGCTCTCGTTAGCCGAGCGCAGGCTGCACTTCCGGCTCGTCCATAAGGGACGCTCCGACTGGCTCGCCCTTTTCGATCAGGCGAATCTCGCGTGCTGCCGGGAAGCCGGTGCCCGCAGGAATCAGGTGACCCATGATGACGTTTTCCTTGAAGCCGCGCAGGCGGTCGACCTTGCCGAGCGTCGCCGCCTCGGTCAGTACACGGGTGGTGTCTTGGAAGGAGGCCGCGCTGATGAAGCTGTCGGTCTCGAGCGAAGCCTTCGTAATGCCGAGCAACACAGGCGTCGCCTCGGCCGGCTTGCCGCCCTGCTCCACGACCTCGGCGTTCTCACGCTCGAAATCGAGGCGGTCGACCTGGTCGCCCCAGAG
>JBKJKL010000213.1:0-2613 GCA_046597485.1 Chthoniobacterales bacterium | reverse complement strand
GCGAGGACGGTCAGGATCTCGACCGGGATCGTTTTCCCTTTCACCTGCACTCGCGCCACACTGCGAAGATGAAACTCGTCGCGCACGAGATCGGCCACGCTCGCGCCGATCAGGATGTCCACGCCGTAGGTCCGCGACAGGCCCTCGAGCCGCGAGGCCAGGTTGACCGCGTCGCCGATGACCGTCGGGTCGAGCCGCTCATGCGGCGCGCTAGAGCCGATGTTGCCGACGAGCGCTTCGCCGTGGTTGATCCCGATGCCCATGCCGAGGCCCATCCGGCCTTCGACGCGCCAGCCGTCGTTTAATTTCTTCAGCGCGCGTCGCATCCCGAGCGCGGTGCGCGTGGCGGATTTTGCGTCCTGCGCCACGCCTGCGCTGCGCACATTCCCCCAGACGGCCATGATCGCGTCGCCGATAAATTTATCGAGCGTTCCATCCTTCTCGAAAACAACGGCCACCATCGCGCTGAGGTATTCATTGAGCTGGCGGACGAGCTCCTCCGGGTCGGCCCGCTCGCTCAAAGTAGTGAACCCGATCAGGTCGGAAAACAGGACCGTGACCGGCTTCCGCGCGCCACGCAGGGTGCTGTAATAGCCGCCCGGGTTGTCGAGAATTTCGCGGACGAGATTTTTTGAAACGTAGCGCTCGAGCGTGCGGCGCGTTTTCAATTTCTCGCGGCGCTCAAGCACGTATTCGAAACCGAGCGAGGAGACGCCGCTGCTGACGAACGAGATCAAGACCGGGACCGTGAGCAGGATTAAACCGCTCGAGTCATAGGCTAAGCGAACCACGAAAAGGTAGGCCGCCGTCATCGCGATCAAGGCGACGAACGAGATGAGCGGGCGCCGGACGAAGGCGATCAAAGCCCACGCGAGGAATCCGGCCAGCACGAGCGATCCGTAGCTGGGGAGCGCGGCTTCGTGGCGGAGAAACTCGCCCGCGAGCGCCGCGGCGATCGCATGCAGGTGCATGGCCGGCCCGTAGGTGTTTTGGCCGAGCGGCGTCGCGACGAAATCGTGCAGGACCTGCGCCGAGGCTCCGACCACGACCACCTTGTCCTTGAAAGCCGCGCCGCTGCCGAAGTTCGCGGCCCAAGAACGCTCGTCGAAAATTTCCCAGAGCGGCCGCGGCGGATACGCGTCGGCCGCGCCGAAGCGAAGCGGATAGGCGCGTAGATCGCGGGGCAGCGCTTCCTCGCGGCCAAGCTTCGGGAGGACGCGCCCACTGAGGGTCGCGAGCAGCGGATCGGAGGGCAGCGGCGATTGCCCGATGAGCTGCCGCTCCGAGATGAGGTAATGAGCGGAGCGCACCCGACCGTCGCTTTCATCCGGCCAGAAATTCGTTAGCCCGACGCGCAGGTCCTGCTCTGGCGGCGACGGGATGAGCGTCGGATTCGGCCCGATCAGCATCCCGCGCTGCTCATCAAAATTCAGCCCAAGCACGACGCGGTCACGATACCGCTCGAGCGCCTCCGCGAAGGCCGGGTCGCCATCGTTCGGCGGGTTGAAAATCATATCGAAGAAGACGACCCGCGCGCCGACGGCGAAGAGCCGGTCGAGGAGGATCGCCCAGACTTCGCGCGACCACGGGTAGGGACGCTCGGTTATCAACTGGAAGGCGCGGTTGCCGGTGATTTCCTCCGCCGTGACTACGTCGCTGAGTTGGAGCGATTGCTGGTCGATCCCGACGAAGACGAAGTCCTCGCGCGTCGGCGTTTTCCGTCCCTCCCGGCGGAGCACGTCCTCGAAAGTCTGCTCCGCCCGGCCGACGGCGGAGAAGAATGGCAGCGTCGGCCAGCGCAGGGCCGCGACCACTCCGCCGACCCAGAGAGCGCAGATGACCGCGAGAGCAAGCCGGCGATGTCGCGCGATCCAATTCATCGGGCGACCTTAGAGACAGCGCGCCGGTTGCATCAACCGCGATCTTGTTTACTGTGCCCGCCCTGACGCATCTGCGTCACGAGCAACTGCGCTCCTGGTGGGTTTTTGCCCGCCGGATCAGCGAATGAGGTCGCGCAGTCGCTCTTTAACGAAAAGAACAATTCGCTGAAAGAGGAGCCCGGCGCGAGCTGGGAAAACACAGATGCCAAGAGCCACTAACGCCCCGGCCAGCCGGGAGCGCCGCAAGAAAGTTGTCGATGCTGCCCGCGGATTCCGCGGCCGCCGATCCAAACTGTTCCGTTACGCGAAAGACGCGACGATGAAGGCCAAGTATTGGGCCTACCGCGATCGCAAGACCCGGAAACGTAATTTCCGCATGCTCTGGGTGCAGCGCCTGAACGCCGCCGTGCGTGCGCAGGGCCTGACCTACAGCCGCTTCGCCGAGGGCCTCAAGGCCGCCAACCTCGGGCTCGATCGCAAGATCCTTTCCGAGATCGCGATCACCGACGAGACCGCCTTCAAGGCGATCGTCGACAAAGTGCGCGCGGCGTTGGACGAAAAGACGAAGTCGAAAACGGCGTGAGGTCCGCCGGGTAGGGTGGGCATCCTGCCCGCCGGTTTCGGCGTCTCGCCGAAACAAGCTTTTCTATCCGGCAAAAGTTCGCAAACGCGAGACGCGTTCGCCGGCGGGCGAGACGCCCACCCTACCCGAAACGCCTCCCGTTCGAATCTC
>JBKJKL010000161.1:0-4950 GCA_046597485.1 Chthoniobacterales bacterium | reverse complement strand
CTGCCGAACGACGTCGTCTTCACCATGCTCGGGCGCGAGGCGCCGCTGAATTTCTTCCGCCGCAGCGGACTGCAGGTGCGCGGCGACTGGACGCCATCGCGCTGGATCAGCCTCGCGCTCATCGTCCTCGCTTGCGTCTTCATTTATCACTGGAAAAAGAGCGGCGTTTATCTCGGTGTCTCCGAGTTATTCGAGCGGCACCGCTGGTTTCCCTTTGGCATCCCGGATTGGTGGGCCTCGCTCGGGCCGGCTTTCTCGAATCGCGCCCATCTGCTCGGCACGCTCAAGGTCTCGTTAGGCGAGCCGGGTTTCTATTACTCGATGGCCTATGCGCTCTGCGTGGTCCTCTTCGGCCTGCGCCGCATCCGACGGCGCAACACGCCCTACATCCGTCTCCAGACTTTCAGTTTGATGGGCTTCCAAGTAATCCCGCTTTTCCTCCTGCCTTACATCCTCCTGCCGTGGGCGGGGAATAACGGCTGGTTCGATGCCGGCTTCGCTAGGACGACGGCGGACGCGCTTTTCCCGGCGGTCGACTACGGCCACGGGCGCGAGTATTGGCGCGCCTTCGGGCTCATTCTCGCCTGGCCGCTCTTCTTTTGGAACGTCTTCACCGCGGAGCCGATGTGGACCTGGCTGGCGATCTCATTCATCCAGACCTTTGTCATCATCCCGCTCATCATCTGGCGCTGGGGGAAGGGTGCCTACTGCGGCTGGATCTGCTCCTGCGGCGCGCTCGCTGAGACACTGGGCGATGCACACCGGATGAAGATGCCGCACGGTCCGCTTTGGAACCGGCTCAACATGATCGGGCAGGTCTTTCTCGGGATGGCCTTCTTCCTCCTCGTCACGCGCAGCTTGTCGTGGGTCTGGCCGGGCTCGGTCTTCGGGGTGGCCTTTGACTACGTCTTTAAAAAAATGCCGGTCTTCAACTACGTCTGGTTCGTCGACCTGCTCTGGGCCGGGATCATCGGCGTCGGCTTTTACTGGCACTTCAGCGGGCGCGTCTGGTGTCGCTTTGCCTGCCCGCTCGCGGCGCTCATGCACATCTACACGCGCTTTTCGCGCTACCGGATTTTCGCGGACAAGAAAAAGTGCATCTCGTGCAACGTCTGCACTACGGTCTGTCATCAGGGGATCGACGTAATGAACTTCGCAAACAAAGGCGTGCCGATGGAGGACCCGGAGTGCGTGCGCTGTTCGGCCTGCGTCACGGAATGCCCGACCGGCGTGCTGGCCTTCGGCCGTTATGGAGCGGGAAACGAGATCATCCTCGACAAGCTCGGCGCTTCGCCCGTGCGAATGCGCGAGCGCGCTTAAAGATCGTGATTGTGCGCCAGCGTTTACATAACCTGGCGGGATGAAACGACTCCTCCTGGCGGTCGCTAGCCTGCTCGTGATTGGTCAAGCGTTTGCCGCCAAACCAACCGATTCGGCCAAGCCGAAAGCGTCGAAGCCGCGCACCATCAGGGTCCCGAACGGCCCGACCATTCTGAATCTGCGTGATTTTCCGCTGGCGCACTTTCGCATGAGCATCAGTCCGAAGCTCTACAAGTCGCTCATCATCTCGCCGCTGACCGCATGGGTGGTTGCGCAGGTTCCAGTGATGCCTGCCAGCGAACCAAAGATCTCTCGCTCCGATGCGGGTGGCGCCTACGACAAGCTGGCGCTTGAAATGGCGAAAGGCTGGGGCGGCACGGGTTTCAACAGCATAGAAAGCCGGACGCACCATCCGACGCTGAATGTCCATTTGCTCATCTATCGGATCGCTGACGGCATCATGGCGGTAAACTTCGCGCACAACGACGAGGCGTTTTATGCCGGGCCACAACAGTCCGATGTCTGGGTCGGCGTTTGCAAGAACGGGAAGTGGGCGAGGATCGGCGGCACCAAGATCACGCGCGAATACTCACCCTACTACTAGACGTGGCGCGCTTGCTTTCCGGCCCGACCCGCGCTTGAGGTGGGAATCGGCCAATCGAAAAAAACCAGCCGACCGGGTGCTGTCACCTTGGTCGAGCATCCGCTCGTCGCGACGCGGCTCGCTGTTTTGCGCGATCAACGCACCGGCGTCGCCGAGTTTCGCCGCAGCCTGCAGGACCTGTCCATTCTGCTCCTTTCGGAAGCGGCGAAAAACTGGGCCACTTCGCCAGTGGAAATCGAAACGCCGCTTCGCCGCACGGAAGGCGCGGTCTTGAGCAAGCACATCGCGCTCGTGCCGATCATGCGCGCCGGGGTCGGGATGCTCGAGGGAATGTTGCGCATTTTGCCGGATGCGGGCGTCGGTCATCTCGGCCTTTACCGCGATGAGCTGACGCTGCGCCCCGTTACCTATTATCAGCGCCTCCCTTCTTCGATCGCGACTGCGCAGGTGCTCCTGCTCGATCCGATGCTCGCGACCGGCCACAGCGCCTGCGCTGCCGTCGGCATCCTGAAGGCCAGCGGCGCCGGCGATATCCAGTTTGTCTCGATCGTCGCCTGTTCGGCCGGGATTACGCAGCTGCAGTCCGCGCATCCCGATGTCTCGATCGTCACCGCCGCGATCGACCCGGAGCTGAACCAGTTTGGCTACATCGTCCCGGGCCTGGGCGACGCGGGCGATCGCTACTTCGGCACGACCTGATCGCGCTCGTCGCGCGCCGGTGGCATCGGCTCTGCTCAAGAAATGGGCATGGTCGGAATGCATTCTCACACGAAGGAACAGCGCGAAGCTGTCCGGCAGCTGCTCCACGATGTGCTTGTTCGCGACCTCGCTTCCTTTAACCCGGAGCGTTTCCGCGACTGGGTGCAGAACCTCGAGCGGCGTTTTCGCAAAGCCGGCCTGACCATCGGCTTCAGCATCAGCCGCCAGCGCTCCGTGACCTTCACGGTCAGCGAAGTGAGGTCGAAGCGGAAGATCTTCAACTTCGTCGCCTCGACGCGCGTGCCCTTCGAGGAAGAGTCGGTCGTGCTGCCCATCCCGGCTTCTTCTTAAGCGAAGACGCAGCGCGGGCTTGATTCTGCGCGGCCGCAGACATGAAATGCGGCGCATGAATGAACCCGTTGCTGCCAGGATCGAAATCTTCGCGCCGTTCGGAGCAGCGCTCGAGCTGACGAAGCGGATTCTCTTTCAACCCTTCGACTTCACGAAGTGGCTCGTGATCGGCTTCGCCGCCTTCCTTGCGAAGCTCGCCGGCGGCACGCACTTCAACTACTCGCGCAAGATGAACCTTGGCGACATGAAGTGGCGCGTCACCTCCCACAGCGCACTGCAAAGCGCGACGGACAGCGGGCTGCCGGCCTGGGCCTGGCCGCTCATTATCATCGCCGTCGTGCTCGTCATTGCGCTCGTCATCGCCTGCCTCTGGGTCGGCTCGCGCGGCAAGTTCATCTTCACTGACTGCATCGTGCACAACCGCGGCGCGATCGTGGAGCCGTGGCGGGAATATCGGCACGAAGGAAACAGCTACTTCCTTTTCCTGCTCGGGCTCGGCGTGGTCCTGCTCATTTTGTTTTGCATTCTCAGCCTGCCGATGTGGCTCCCTATCGTCCTGCATGGCGAAGCGGCGGCGCACGGCGCGAGCTTTATCGGCGCTGCGGTTCTTTTCGCCCTCCTTGCCGTCGTCGTGATGGTCACCGTCGCGCTCGTTTCCAGCTTCATGGTGCCGATCATGTACCGGCGGCGCTGCCGGGCGGGGGAAGCTTTCCGCGCCGCGCTTGGGTTAATCATGGCGCACCTTGGGCCGGTCCTTCTCTTCGTCCTCTTCATCGTCGTGCTCTGGGTGGCGGTCGGGATGATCGCCTGCCTCGCGACCTGCCTCACCTGCTGCCTCGCGGCGATCCCCTATGTCGGCACGGTGATCCTGCTGCCGCTGCATGTTTTCATTTGGAGTTTTGTGCTGCTTTTTGTGCGGCAATTCGGGTCGGACAGCGACGCGTGGGGAAACCTGGCGCTGCCGGAAACCGTCGCGCCGCCACCGCCGGTGCAATCATGACTGCGTTGAATCATCGCCAGATTCTGCGGCGCGCGGGCGCGCTGTTTATCCTGATCGCAGGCGGTCTCGCCCTGCGTGTGATTGATCCCACGCAGCTCCCGTTTCGTCCCTCGTGCGGCGCGATGCTCGGACTGCCGTGCATCTTCTGCGGCACGACACGCGGGTTGCATCACCTGCTCAATGGCGAATTCGCGCGCGCGCTTTATTTCAATTGGATCGCGTTCCCCGTCGCGCTCGCCGGGCTCGCGGCCTGCGTGCTCTTCGCGCTCGAGATCGCGCGACGTCGCCGCATTATTTTGGCGCCACGGGCGATCCCCATCACTCCGCGGATTGTGGCCGCGGCCTGCGTGGGTCTTTTCGTTATCTGGTCGGTGCAGGTTGCGCTCGCGCTTAAATTTCAGAAGCACGAGTTGCTCAATCCGCGCGGCATTCTCTACGCCGTCTTTGTGAAGTAATCATCGCGGCTCCGCTAGGAGGCGGTTGTCGCCCAAAATTTCTCGAACGCGCTCGGCCAGCTCCGATCGACCACACGCGCGCGAGCGCGGCGGCCCATCTCGGCACGCAGGTTCGGGTCCTCAACCAGACGCCGAATCGCTGCTGCGAAACCCTGTGTGTCCCGCGCGCGCGTGATCAGCCCATCGACTTCGTGCTCGACCAGTTCCTGCGGGCCGCCGAGGTCGGAGACGATCACGGGCAATCCGGAGGCCTGCGCTTCGATGATCACGTTGCCGAAGGTGTCGGTCGTGCTCGGGAAAACGAAGAGATCGGCGGACGCGTAAGCGTTCGCGAGGTCTTCGCCCGCGAGGTAGCCGGTAAAAACCGCGTCCGGCAGCAACGCGGTCATCGCCTCAGCATAGGGGCCGTCGCCGACGACATAGAGGCGAACCGGTAAACCGGCGTTCCGCAATTCGCGATAAGCGGCGGCGAGCACATCAAGGTCCTTTTCTTTCGAGACGCGGCCGACGTAGATGAGCCG
>JBKJKL010000397.1:0-13629 GCA_046597485.1 Chthoniobacterales bacterium | reverse complement strand
GTCAAAGAGCGGCTTGTCGATGTGCTCGATCGCGGCGGCTTGCAGGTCGAGCAGCTCGACCGTGGCCTGCATCGCTTCCGCGACGGTCGCGAAGAAAACGAGACCCAGACCCTTCTCGCGCGGGATCGGGACGATGTTCAGCTCCGCCGAGCAGATGGCGCCGAGCGTGCCTTCGCTGGCCGAAAAAATTTCCGTGAGGTCCCACGGTTCGCGCAGGAAGCGCTCGATCCCGTAACCGCTCCAGCGCTTCAACATTCCGGGCGGCATCCACTCCGCGATCTGCGGCGCGTAGCGCTGCACGAGGTGCGCGATCGCCTGTTGCTCCGCGCCTAACGAGTCGTGTCCCGCGCCGATCGTGACGATACGGCCGTCGGCGAGGACGAGCTCGAGAGCGCGGACGTGGTCGGCTGTCGTGCCGTAGATCGGGACGCGCGCGCCGGAGGAATTGTTCGCGATCATCCCACCGATCGTGGCGCGGGAGCTGGTCGCGACGTCCGGGCCGAAACAGAAACCGTGCGGCTTGAGGAAAGCGTTGAGTTGATCCAGCACCACGCCAGCGCCGGCGTGGACGCTGCGTTTCTCGAGATCGAGCTGCGTGATCTCGCGATTGTGCCGCGAGAAATCGACAATCAAGCCATCGCCAATCGCGCCGCCCGCGAGGCCGCTGCCCGCGCCGCGTGGTGTGACGGCGAGACCGGCATCTGACGAGGCGTTGATGATGTCGCGCGCCTGGGTGGCGCTGCGCGGGAAGGCGACGGCCTGCGGCAGGATCTGGTAAAGCGAGGCGTCGGAGGCGTAGAGCTGGCGCGTCAGGTTATCGCACGAAACATCGCAGTCCGCTTCTGTAAGGCCGCGCAGTTGAGTCGAAGTCATGGGGACGCCGGAGAACATCGCTGACAATGCAGCGGTGGTCGATACAGTCGCGCCCGTGGGAGCGTCCGGCTGGCAAAAATTGATCCCGCTCCGCCTGGTCCTGCCGGTGGCTTGCGGATGGGCGCGCCGTCACGAGGCGAAAATTCTGCAAGCGGGCCAGCCACTGAAGGCCGCGCAACTGGCGGATGCCGCGCGCATCGGCGTGCGCGCGCCGGAGCGGGTGCGGATTCTCGAAGTGGAGAAGGTTCCGCCAGGGCTGAAGCTGGGATTCGAGCACACGATCGGGATGGCGCTGGGCCACGGGATCTACCTGCGCCGGGAGCATGCGCACGAGCGCGAGTTGCTCCTGCACGAGCTCGCGCACGTCGCGCAGTATGAGCGTCTCGGGATGCGCCGCTTCCTCCGGCAATACCTGCACGAGTGCTTCACGGAAGGTTATCCGCTCGGCGCGCTGGAAGCGGAAGCGCGTGACGTGACGCAGAAGCTGGTCTAAAACGCCCGCAGCCATGCACCCGACCCTGCCGCCCTTCGACCACCAGCCTGCTGCCTACACCGGTCCTTCGGCCGACGAAGTCTTGCAGCAACGGAAGCAGTTCCTGAATCCTGGCATCTTTCTCTACTACAAGAAGCCAATCATGCTGGTGGAGGGAAAGATGCAATACGTCTGGGACGAGACCGGACGGCGTTACCTCGACGCGCTCGGTGGCATCGTCACGATCAGCGTGGGACATTGCCATCCCGACGTGGTGGAAGCGGCCCGGAAGCAGAACGAACTCCTGCAGCACTCGACTACGATCTACCTCCACCCGAACATCGGCGCCTACGCGGAGAAGCTAGCCGCGAAGATGCCGGGCGATTTGAAGGTGTGCTACTTCGTTAACTCCGGCTCGGAAGCGAACGACCTCGCGCTCCTCATAGCGCGGGCCTACACGGGTAACTACGACATGATCGCGCTGCGCAACGCCTACCATGGCGGCAACGCGAGCGGGATGGGCCTGACCGCGCATCACACCTGGAAGTTTAACATCCCGCACAGCTTCGGCGTGCATCACGCGATCACGCCCGATCCGTATCGCGGGACGTGGGGCCGCGATGACGCGGAGGCCGGGAAGAAGTACGCGGCCGATGTGAAGAGCCTGATCGACTACGCCACTCCGGGACAGGTCGCGGGGTTCATCGCGGAATCAATCCAGGGCGTGGGCGGCGTGATCGTTTTTCCGGACGGCTATTTGCAGAACGTTTACGAACATGTCCGCGGCGCGGGCGGAGTGTGCATCGCGGATGAAGTGCAGTCCGGCTTTGGCCGCACCGGCACGCATTACTGGGGATTCGAAACGCAGGGCGTGCTGCCCGACATCGTCTGCATGGCGAAGGGCATCGGCAATGGCGCGCCGCTCGGCGCAGTCGTGACCACGCCGAAGATCGCTGCGGCGCTCGCGCAGCGGATCCACTTCAACACTTTCGGGGGCAACCCGGTCGTCAGTGCGCAGGGCATGGCGGTGCTCGAAGTGATCGAGCGCGAGCAGCTCCAAGCGAACGCGCACACGATCGGCGCGCAACTTTCCGAAGGGCTGCATCGTCTGCGCGAGAAGCACAACATCATCGGCGACGTGCGCGGCAAAGGCTTGATGCTCGGGATTGAACTGGTGAAAGACCGCACCACGAAGGAGCCAGCGAAGGCGGAATGCGCGCAAGTGCTCGAGACCTGCAAAGACAACGGTCTGCTTCTCGGGAAGGGCGGCCTCTGGGGCCAGACGATCCGCTTCTCGCCGCCGATGTGCGTGACCGCGGCCGACGCGGAGTTTCTCCTCGCGACGCTCGACGAGGCGTTCGCCGCGCTCTAGTCGCGGTACACAAAAACAGCCCCGGATTGCTCCGGGGCTGTCTCGTGTTGAGTTCGAGGTTCGAGTTACTCGGACTTTACGTCGGAAACGCCGGCCTCCGAGGCGCCAGCTGGAGCTGCGATGGTATTTCCGGCGCGAGCGCGCACGATGGCGGCATCGGCGCTGTTGATCGTGCCGTCCGCATTCACGTCCGCGGTGAAGTTCGACCCCGCGGTGGTCTGACCGGAGACGTTCCGCAGGACGGTCGCGTCCGCAGAGTTGACGGTGCGGTCGCGATTCACATCGCCCAAGAGCACGTCCATTTGTCCGTTCAGGTTATTCAAAGTAGCCCCGGTGTTATCCTGGACTCCGTTGAGCGTGACGCTGACATGCTGAATGTCCGTCACCCCGCTGATCGGGACGCTAATCTGGTTCGCGTTCGGCCCCACTGTTGGAGCGCCAGCGACGGTCGCACCGGTGACGGTGGCCGTTCCTGGCGCGGTGACGATGTTTCCGAGAGCGTAGACCAACTGGTAGCTACCGCGCGGTAAACCGGCACGCGGCTCGATGACCGAGCTGCCCGTTGGCAGCAGAATGTCGAACTCGCCAGTGGCACCGTGCGTGAGACGCGAGACGAAGCCCGGCGCGGAGCAAGTGCCGACCGTAGGAAGCGTGTAGGCGCTCGCGAAGGTTAGGCTGTCCGGAGCCTGGTCGTAAAGCGCCGTCGCCGCCGGCGCACCGGCTGCCACTGGATCGGTCGTCTGTGCGGTCGCCGCGACGAACCCGACGATGGAGTCGCCCGGTTTCAAAGTCAGATCGCTCGCCTTCACGACGATCGTGATCTTGCCGTTTGGACCATCGTAGTTGCTGCTCGGTTCGGCCGGCATGGGCGAGCCCGCGGCCACGAAGCGTCCATCAACCGTGCCGCCGTTATTTGGGCTCGGACGATAGCTCTCGAAGGTCGCAGTCGGCTTGAACGCGAGGCGCACGCCCCGGTAGTGGATGGTAGCCGGGTCGTTCGCGATCGCCGGGTCAGGGCCCGGGATTTTCATCGTCACGTAGGCGAACCAGCCCGGGTCCTCGGTGCTCGTGGGGTTCGCATCTGTCTTGATCGTGAAGATTAAACGCGGGATCCCATCGGCTTGATATGGCTGCGAGAGCTGCACCGCGAGGACGTCAGATCCCGGAGGAGCCGGAGTGGCGACCACGCCGAGAGCGGCGCTGGTGTCACCCGCCTTGTCGCTCAGAATCGTAAGACCCGGCACAAGGCAGACACTCTGGACCGGCGGCGGGACAATTGCGACGAGATCGATCTCGTTACTCAGCTGGCTTTCACCCACGGCGTTGATCGCGAGGACGCGATAGAAGAGGTGAGCGTCGGCCGGTAGATTGAGATCCCGATAAGTAGGGGACGCGTTTCCAGTTTGACCAATGAACACCTCGGCGCCCGCAGTGTTACTCCGGAAGATTTTATAGTTCACGATGTCGGAACCGCCGTTATCTGGAACCTTCCAGCTCAAGAGCGACGCACTCGTGCTGCGCGTGCCAGAGAGGCATGGCGGCTTCGGCAGGAGTGGCACAGTGGTGTCGGTCATGCCATCATTTGCGGCGAAGATGGTTTTGCCTCCGGTTTGCCGCGCCACGCGCATGTGAGCGGTGAAGTCGTTCGCTGAAGTGCCGGCGATGCAGCCCGCGGTCACACAACCATCGCTGTAGCCGTAGAGGACGCGGCCTTTCGCGTCGACCGTGACTTCGTTGAAGTCGAGCGTGTTCCGGTCCTGCTGGCTGCCGCCACGCTGCCAAATGCCGCTCATGCTCTGCACGGGATCATTTGGGGTCGCATTGACCGTCGTCCAGGTGCGGCCGCCGTCGTAGGTCGTGGAAATGAAGACATACCACTTCCCTGGGAAGCTGTTCGCCTGGTAGTCGCCGGCGATATTGGTGCCGAAGAAACCGACTGCAGCGCGGCCGGAGCTCCCGCCGACGGCTTCCACGTGAGCGGCGTTCTTGATGCCGTGAAAAGCGCCGATGTCGACGTCGCGCACCCAAGTGGTGCCATTGTTCTCGCTGACTGCGACGTGCACATGTCCTTCCGTACCGCTCGCCTCGCTATTCACGTAGGCGTAGTAAGCGCGGCTATCAGTATCGATTGCGACCGATGGGTCCGCGCCGTTGGATTGCGGCACGCTAGTGAAAGGCGCGCCCCCGTTGACGTCGTTCAAACCGAAGACTTGGAACTCCGTCCACGGTGTCGTACCGGCATCGAGGCTAATGCCGCCGCCAGCTTTGTCGCCGCACGATTTATCCGGCAGCCAAGCGGTGCCGTTCGGCGCGATGTGGACGTGGCCATGCAGACCGCCGCAGCCTTTCGGGCTGTTTGTGCCGGGGCCGGTCGCAGGCACCGCTGGGCCGTAGATCTGGCCTTTGTCGTCACTGCGCTGGCAGAGGGAGCCGACCAGATCCTGTGAGCAATAAAGAACGAAGTGTCCGCCATTAAGCGCAGTGCCGAGCGCGGCGAGCGCGAGTGGATAATTGCCCGTGCCGATCGTCTGGTGATCGGCGCCGGAGGCCGGGGCGATGCCTGCGGGAACCCAGAAATCTCCGTCGTTATCGGAGTAGGCGTAGGCGGCGTTGGCACCGGCGGTCGAGTTCGACGCGAAGGTTCGGCCGGTGTTCCTGTCGGTCCAGAGAATCGGGTCGAGGCCAGTATTGGTGGAGACGGCGGAGCGATCCTGCCAGAGGGCTTCGCAGCATTCCGGTAGAGCCGTCGGGCGAGTCGGCGGAGCCGCGATCTCCGGCGGGGTGAGGCGCCAGATAGGCCCGGTATTCATCGTCATAATGCGGCCGGTCGCCAGGTTGAACCCAATGTTGAACTCGCCGCTGCTCGCTTCCGCTGAGGAGCCAACCGGAGGAACAAAAATCTGGTAACGCGGTTTTCCGGGAGCGGTCGGATCTGCACCGCCGAAGCTGCCGCCGCCACCTCCGCCACCGCCGGCGCCTTCGATCAGTTCGATGCGGACGCGTACGACTTCGCGAGTGGCCTGATAAGGAACGATTTTGATCGTGTACTTCTGAGGAGAACCGTCGAGAAGCGGGGCGACAGACGCGATCTCTGGGTTGTTCCCGCTGGCCGATTGATAGTCAGCGGAACGAGAGCCGCTAGTGGTAGGAACGACACCCTTAAAAACGTAGAGATCGTAGTCAGACTGGCCGGAGCCGGTGTCGGTCCACGATGCGGTTACCTTTAACGATGCATTTGGGTGCAGCGTGCTGTAGCCGGCTGGGAGTGAGAGGGTGAGATCGTAATTATCGCACGGGTTGGCGTTGCCGTTGCAGCGCGGACCGCTATCCACGAGGAGGATCGGAGTCGGGTTGGACTGAGTAAATGGACCGGCTTCGTAATTCAGCACCGGGTTCGTATCGGAAAGGGTTCCGCTTGGGGGGGTGGCGGCGAAGCTGATCAGAGCGAGCAGACCGCCAATGCAACTCAGCGTGAAACCGATGAACAAGCGCGGGTTGAAGGCGCCTGCCTCACGTGAAGATAATTTTCGCATGTATTATGTAGTGATGTGGGTTGTTTCCCTGAGCGGGGCGCCGCCGGCGTGGAGGCTTCTACAGGGCTGCCAAGAAATTCGCCGACTTGACCGAGTTTGGATGCGTGGACCGGGGAACTAAAAAACATGATATTTTTGTCACCTGTCGCATTCCTGGCTTAATCGGTTGATTCTGAGGATGCGCATCCTCCAATCCTTGGTTTAGGTTTGTGTGTGTCCGATCTGTTCACCCTCAATGAAGTGCGACGCCGCGCCCAAAACGGCCTGGTTCCCGCCCGGGTCCATGTGCAGTTGAACTCCGCCACAGCGAAAAGCACCCGGGAAGGGAAGCCCTATTGCGAGATGGTGCTGGCCGATGCTTGCGACCGAATGACGCTCCGGGTCTGGAGCGATCATCCCGAGTATCGCGCCTGCGAGGCGCTCCAAGTCTGCGAGTTCATCGAAGTAAGTGGCGAGTTTGCCCAGCATCACCAGTTCGGTCTCGAGGCGAAACAATGGGGCGTTCGGCGCCTGAACGCGGACGAGATCGCGGACCTGCTCTCCGGCCCGCCGGAATTGCGCGCGCAGCAGGCGGCCGACTGGAGCCACCTCACCGAGCGGGTGAAGACGATCGGCGACCCGCGTTTGCGCGCGCTTTGCGAAGCGTTGCTCGCGGAATTCGGGGAACGTTTCCAGCGCACCGCGGGCGCGCGCAGTTATCATCACGCACGTCGCGGCGGCCTGGTGGAACACACCGCGCAAATGATGCGGGTGGCTGAGGCGGTCGCGCCGCTTTATCCGCAACTGAATCTCGACCTGCTCATCGCCGGCGTCCTCTTTCACGACTCGGGGAAGCTCTGGGAAAATCATCTGCCTGAAGCTGGTTTTACGATGGGCTTCGATGAACGCGGCGAACTGCTCGGCCACATCTCAATCGGTCTCGAGCTCGTGAATTCGCTTTGGCGCAAATTGCTCGCCGCGCCGGAAGCAGCAGCGTGGAGCGGCCTGTCCCCGGCCTCGGAGGATGTGCGTCTGCATTTGCTTCACTTGATCGGCGCGCATCACGGCGAGCCGCAGTTTGGCTCGCCCGTGAGTCCAAAAACTCCCGAGGCAATGGCGCTGAATTACATCGATAATCTCGACGCGCGGATGGAGATGTTCACCGCTGGTTATCTGGTCGCGAAGCCGCTCGCGGAGCGCATCTTTGATCGCGTCCGGCCGCTGCCGGGCAACCTGGTTAAGCCGCTGGAGAAGTTCCAGCCGTCGGCGAACTAAGCCGTCGCTGCGCTTCGGCGAGATACATCTCGTCAATTTCGAAGCCGATAAACTTCGGCACGCCGCACTGCTTCGCCGCGACCGCGGAATTTCCGATTCCGAGAAAGGGATCGAGCATTATCTCGACGCGCGCAAGGCCATGCAGCCGGATGCAATTCTCCGCGAGTTGAACCGGGAACGTCGCTGGATGCGGACGATCCTCGCGGCGGTTTTTGATCGTCTCGTAAGGCACAAACCAAGTGTTGCCGCGGCAGCGCAGATCGCCGCCGGCGGTGTGCTTCCAGCGCGCGATGTTGCTCTTATCCTGATACGGGACGCCTAACGAGAGGCGATCGATCGGTGTCCGTCCGCCGGGGGTGAGGTGGAAGACATACTCGTGACAATCGTTCAGAAAACGCGGCGAGTTGATTGGCTTGAAGTGACCGCGCGAAAGCGGCGCACCTTCCTCGTCGATCGTGATCGCCTTGATCCAATGGATCGTGTTTTGCAGGACGAAAATTTCGCGGAAACGTAGGATCAGCTCATGCGGCAGGAGTGGGTTCGACGGCGTCGCGCCGACGTTCAGAAAGAGCGACGCGTCCGGTTTTAGTAGGCGCCGCACTTCGCCGGCCCACTGCACGCACCAGTCGAGATAGGCGGAGCGGTCCTGGCCGTCCGCGTATTTCCCGTAGCGGATGCCGAGATTGTAGGGCGGTGAAGTAACGACGAGGTCGACCGACTTTTCCGGCAGGCACGACATGCCCTCGAGACAGTCGCGGTGCTGGAGGGAAAACTCGGTCACGCGGCAAGCTATCGTGCGCGGGCTGTGGCGTAGAGCGGATTCAGCTTTAGGTTCCGCCATGGCCGACAAGCCGCCGAAATTGAAGATTGCCGATCGCGAGTTCACCTCGCGCCTCCTCCTCGGCACCGGCAAGTTTGCTTCCAACGAGCTGATGCGTGACGCGCTCGAAGCGAGCGGGACGGAGATCGTGACCGTGGCTCTGCGCCGCGCGGATCTTTCCGGCAAGCACGACCCGTTCGCCAACATCCTCGAGTTCGTCGACCCGAAACGGTTCCTCCTTCTCCCGAACACGAGCGGCGCGCGCAACGCCGCCGAAGCCGTTCGCCTGGCGCGGCTCGCGGTTACGGCCGGGTTGCCGAACTGGGTGAAACTCGAGATCCACCCGGACCCGCGCTATCTGCTGCCCGACGGCGTCGAGACGCTCGCCGCGGCCGAGATACTGGTGAAGGAAGGCTTCGTCGTTCTTCCTTACATCAATGCCGATCCCGTCCTCGCGAAGCGCCTGCAGGATGTCGGCACTGCGACGGTCATGCCGCTCGGTTCGCCCATCGGGAGCAACCGCGGCATCGAGACCCGCGCGCAGATCGAGATCATCATCGAGCAGGCCACCGTGCCGGTAGTGGTGGATGCCGGTCTCGGCGCGCCCAGCCAGGCAGCGGAAGCGCTCGAGATGGGCGCCGATGCAGTCCTGGTGAACACCGCGATCGCGATCGCTTCCGACCCCGCGCGGATGGCACAGGCGTTCCGCAAAGCCGTCGAAGCAGGCCGCGAAGCGCGCGAAATCGGGTTGGGCGCGCGGCTGACGACGGCGAGCGCGACCAGTCCGTTGACCGGCTTCTTCACGCAGGGCGGCGAAGAGCCGCCTTAAGCGCCGGCGGCTTCTTCGTTCCGCAGCCGCTCGAAGGTGTCGTTGTAAAACTGGAACTGCCGGCCGCCGAGCCGTCGCACCATGTTCCAGCCGTTCTCATGCGCGAAGCCCTCGAGCTCCGCCGGCGTCATGCGCTGCAGGATCGCGAGCTCGCTCGGATGCGTGATGAAGTACTCCGGCCGCCGCGCCAACTGGTTCGCGATCTTGACCCGGATCGCGGAGATCTCGTCAGAGATCATCGACCTCGTCGGTCACGCGGCGCGCGAGCGGTTCGCCCTTCTCGATTTCGTGGCCGGGGAAGGTTGGCGGCTGCTTGGCCGGGCGATTCAATTCGTCGCCGAGTGACTTCTGCGCTTTCTCGTAGGGCGAGCCGCTCGTCTCCGGTTTTTCGATTTTATTTATGATGCAGAACTCCTTCCCGTTGAGAAACGAAGCGCCGCTGCGTCCCGGTCTTGTTTTGCCTCCGCAGGTGCAAGCCGGCCCTCGTTAGGCTACGATCTGCCCATGGTCTCAGAGACGGTTGAACTACGCGGACACATCATCGACTCGCTCATTCTGCCGAAGGTACTCGATGCGATTCTGACCAGCGGCGGCGATTTTAAGATCGGCGAAATCAAGGTCGGCCAAAAGCGCGCCGACCAGAGCTACGCCCGCGTCGAGGTCTCCGCGCCGGACGAGGAAGCGCTGCAAAATCTCCTCCTCCGGCTTCGCCAACACGGCGCGGAAGCGATCGAGAAAAAGCCGGTGCAGCTCGCGTCCGCGCCCGCGGACGGTGTCTTCCCGCACGACTTTTACGTCACGACAAACCAGCAGACCTTCGTCACCTTTGAGAACGGCGAGGTCGAGGTGCAGCCCACCATGATGGACAGCGCGATCCTCGTCGACCCGAAGGTCGGTACCGCGCGCGCCGTGAAATTTGCTGATGTGAAAACCGGCGACCGCGTCGTCATCGGCCACCAGGGCGTGCGCGTCGCGCCGCTGCAGCGCTCCACCGCGCGCCCCGACATTTTCAATTCCATCAACACTCCTGTTTCGGCGGAGCGGCCGAAAACAGCGGTCATCCGCGAGGTGGCGGTAGCGATGCGACAGATCCGCGAGGCCAGCGGAAAAATCGCGGTCGTCGTCGGCCCGGCGATCGTGCACACCGGCGCGGCCGGGCATCTGGAGCAGCTTATCCAGCGCGGCTATGTGCAACGCCTCTTCTCCGGCAACGGCTTCGCGGTTTACGACATCGAGAGCGTCCTCTTCGGCACCTCGCTCGGCGTCGACCTGAGCCGCAGCGCGCTCGTCGATCACGGCCACGAGAATCACATGCGCGCGATCAACCTGGTGCGCGGCGCGGGCGGCATCGCCGGCGCGGTTGAGAACAAGCTGCTCACCGGTGGCGTCATGCACGCCTGTGTGCAGAAGAAGGTGGAGATTCTCCTCTCGGGCTCGATCCGCGACGACGGCCCGATTCCCGGCGTCGTGACCGACATGCTCGAAGCGCAGCGTTTGATGCGCGAAAAGCTGCAGGACGTTTCGCTTGTCCTGATGATGGGGACGATGCTGCACTCCATCGCGGTCGCGAACATGCTCGCGGCCGATGTGAAGATCGTGATGGTCGACATCGATCCGTCGGCTGTCTCGAAGATCACCGACACGCACGGCTTCCACGCCGTCGGCTTGGTCACGGATGTGGAGCCGTTCCTGCGCGAACTCGTTTCCAGCCTCGAAGGTTCCGAGAAAGCCTAAGCCGATGCGCGAACTCCTGCTCTGTCCGCCGGACCACTACAGCATCGACTACGAGATCAACCCGTGGATGAGTCGCGACCAGGCCGCGGACAAGCCGAAGGTGACGGAGCAGTGGACCAACCTCTACGAGAAGCTCTGCAGCCTCGGGGCCACGGTCAATCGCATCACGCCGCAGCCGAAGCTGCCCGACATGGTCTTCACCGCGAATGCCGGCCTCGCCGTTGGCCGCAAGTTCATCCCGAGTAATTTCCGCCACAAAGAGCGCGCGCGGGAGGCGAACTTCTTCGCCGCCTGGATGGAAGAACGCGGCTACGAAATCATCTGGTTGCCGAAGGAACTCTACTTCGAGGGCGAAGGCGACGCCCTCTTCGGCGGCGACGCCTTGTTCTGCGGCTACAAGTTCCGCACCGACATCCAGTCGCATCGCGCGATCGCCGACTTGCTCGGCTGCCTCGTTATCTCTGTCGAGCTAGTCGACCCGCGCTTCTACCACATCGACACCTGCTTTTGTCCGCTGCCGGAGGGCGGCGGCTTCTGGTTTCCGGAAGCCTTCGATGAGTACGGCCAGCGGGCGATCCGCGATCGCATCCCGGACCTGATCGATGTGCCGGAGGAAGAAGCGACCGTCTTCTGCTGTAACTCCGTCGTGCTCGGGCGCGACATCGTCATGCCGCAGGGCGCACCGAACCTGGTCGCGAAACTCGGGGAGCGTGGCTACACCTGCCACACGCTCCCGATGAGCGAATTCCTGAAGGCCGGCGGCGCCTGCAAGTGCCTGACGATGTTCCTGCCCCAGCGCGAAACCGTCTAGCTGCGCCAGCTGCGCACCTTCTTGCGGAGCGGCTTCACGTATTCGTCCACATCCACTTCCTTCAGCCGGCCCACCCCTTCGGTGACGCGGTCTTTCACCACTTCGGCGGTGTCTTCGTAGCGGTCCTTCACCTGACGGAAGAACGGCCAGAGGAACGGCATCGTGAGGAAGCTCAGGTCGACGTTGCTCAGCGGCTTTGCTTTGACGACCGGCTCGTCCTCCGAGCTGTAGCGGATGGCCAGACCGATCGCGAGACCGACGGCGAGCGCACCGATGATGGTCGGGATCGGATTCTCGCGCAGGTAACCCTCCGTGCGCTGCGCTATCTCGGTCGCCTTCTCGCGCGTCTGCTGCCAGTCGATGCCGCTGCCGGGCGTGCGGGCAGGTGCAGGCGTGGCGCTGGTTTCATAGCGCGGCACGGCGCCGGTGGAAAACTGAGGCTGCGCGGGAGTCGTGGCGTCCGCTATCGGATCGTGCTTCGGGAAATCGTCGCCATTCGGATTGATCATACTACGAAATCGTAAATCACCGCCCATCTGCGCCTTTCGATTCTGACCGGAACATCCTGAGTTTGCCAAAAGCGGTCTTCACTCACGGAAAACAATCAGAGAGGGTTGTCGCAGTCCTAGTCCGGCTCGGAGGGCCGATCGTGCCTCTTTCTCGCGTGCCAGGTCCAAAAGAGCAAGGCGACAGAAAAGACCGCGCCCGCTGCGTAGGCGGTAATCTGGATGGTCTGGGTGATCAACAATCCGGGTGACATGGTTGGATAAAAGCTCGCCGGATAAAGCGGGCGTCCCGTCCACCAAACAAGCAAACCGCTTGTGCCCGCGAAAACTTCGACCGCGAGCCAGACCCAGCCGGTGCGGAGGATCAAAAGATGCGCGGGCACGCGCGGCCGGTCGAAGAGGCGCCCTGCCACGTAGAGAAGCGCGCCCAGGATACCGCCGGGCGAAACCGAGGCGCCTCCCGCATAGAGGATTCCGAGGAGGGTATAATTCTGCGTCCAAGGAATCCTGTAATGCCAGACCGTGAAATGCTCGGGCGCGATCCGGATAAGATATTGATTGTGGACAGCCGCGTAGAACCAAACCGCGAGCCAGGTGCCGAGGAAAACGGTAAAGAACGACTTCCAAGACTCGCCGGGAACTTCGCGCTGCAATGCATGCCACATGGAGGGCAGATCAGCTGCTGGGAGCGAGAGCAGGCGTCATCCCTTTTTCTTGAATGATCATGTTCCGGCAGGACTGTCTTAAGACCTTGTTTGTGCGGCTAGAATTTCTACTGCCAAGATTTCACGCAACCACAGAATGGCGCGTCCGCCATCGCGATCCGAGCCAAGGTAGCGAATCACCGGGCGCGCCTGCGCCGAGCTAGGTTGTAGGAGGCCTAACTACGCCCGGACGTATTCGTCCACCACGGTCAAGAATTGGCCCATGTTGAACGGCTTGGTCAGGTAGTTCTTGGCCCCGGCGGAGAGGAGGCGCTCGATCGAGGTGGGCGTGGCGTTGGCGCTCAGGATGACAACCGGGATATCGCTCGTTCCGGGCTGGTCCTGCAGGCGTTCTAGGACTTCGGAGCCGTGCATGTCGGGCAGGTTCAGGTCGAGTAGGACAAGCTTGGGCCGATAAGACTCGGCCAGTTGCACGCCGATGCCGCCGCGCGGCGCGTGGAGAAGTTTTATTCCCGGGCGGTATTCGAGGATGCGCTCGACAAGCAGGAAGTTGATCGGGTCGTCCTCGACGTAGAGCACGTCGCAGCGCTGTTCTGTTGCGGGCGGTTCCTCGGTCTTCGGCGCGCTATTGCTGAGCTCATGTTCAATCACGACCAGCATCTCGCGCGCGGCGGTCAGGATCTGTTGCACGTCGGCGTCGGAGCGGCGGCCGTCGGTTTTAAGGGAGAGTAACTCGGCGAAACCGATGATGGCGTTCAAG
>JBKJKL010000395.1:0-4983 GCA_046597485.1 Chthoniobacterales bacterium | reverse complement strand
CTCGTGGCGTGTTTTACCAGCGGCGGTTATGCGGGCTGGCGCGTGGTGCAGGCTTATAACACGGATGACGCGGCGCTGGCGCGTTTTGGCGGGACGGTCCGCAAAGAAATGGCGGCGCGCGGTTGGCGTTACGATGTCGTGGGAGGGCGCGAGGAGAGCCTGCTTCTTTATCTGCGGCGGTTGCATTTCACCCAGCCGGCGATGGCGCTGGAGCATTGGAAGAAAGGGGAGACCGACGCGGTTGTCCTCGCGCTCGGGTCGCACGCCATCCTGGCGCCGCGTCATTTCCGGGGCGCTGTGCCGGGCGGATTTGAGGCCAGCATCGAGGTTAACGGCGAGACGCGCGCCTACACCGTGCTGCGGCGGCCGGAGTGATCGTCGCTCGACTTCGCCCGGCATCGACGCAACTTTGCCTCGCTTGAGCGAGTTCCCGAAAAACGAGATCGAGACGCTGTGGTGCCCATGGCGGGTGGAGTATTTCGAGCAGGAGAAACCGAACCCAAATTTTCTCTCCGAGGCGGGGCAGGCGAGCGACGACGCGGCGCACCTTGTCATCGCGCGGCGCAAGAACGCCTTCCTAATGATGAACCGCTATCCCTACGCGGTCGGGCACTTGATGGCAGTGCCGTATCGCAAAACAGCGGACGCGGCCTCGTTAGGCGAAAACGAAGTGCTCGAACTCTGGGCGCTCGCGATGCACGGGCAGCGCCTGCTGCGCGAGACGATGAAAGCGCAGGGCTTCAACCTCGGCCTCAATCTCGGCGCCTGTGCCGGCGCGGGCGTGCCGGATCACCTCCATCTCCACATCGTCCCGCGCTGGAGCGGTGACACGAATTTCATGCCGATGCTTGCTGGGACACGCACGCTTTCGGAAGGTCTGCAGAGTCTTTACGCCAAGTTCATCGCCACCCAGGCCCGGCTCGCCGACGCAGAAAACACACGCTCATGAGTGACCCGAATCCTTCTCTGCCGCCGCCGCCGCGCGCGGGCGCCGGCTGTCTCGGCGTCGGCTGCATGGCCTTCGTGGCCTTCTTTCTTTTCCTCGTCGTCGCCTTCATCGGCGGCGGCGCATGGGCGATTCATCACCTGCGGAATCATTACTCTTCAAAGACCCCGCTCGAGCTGCCGGTCGTGGAAACGACGAGCCGCGTCGCGACCCTCCAGCCCTCCGCCACGCCCGTGGCGATGCCGGAAAATTCGACCGCTGTGCCGACAACCACCGTGGCCCCGATCGAAACATCCCGCACCGCCGCTCCGACCGAGTCAGCGCAACAACGCTGGGACGCCTTCGAGAAAGCATCGAAGCGCGGGAAGCCGGCGCACATCGAGCTGACCGCGGGCGAGATCAATAGTCTGATCAGCGCGGGCAAGAAGACGCGGGGCAAGGCTTTCGTGCAAATCGAGAACAACGTCCTTCATCTCACCGTTAGCGTCCCGTTGAACGACATCGTCTTCATGAACGGCCGTTTCTTGAACGCAGCGGCCGATATCCAGTCAGCGCCCGATGGCGACCCGGCAAAGGCGAAGATCACGAACGTCCGAATCGGGAGCGAGGCGGTCGCTGATGACTTCCTCGACCGGCGGCTCTTTGGCTGGAGCTCGCTTCGCGGTTACATCCGCGACTGGCTCGAGAACCAGAACGCGACCAATTTTAGGATCGAAGAAAATCGCGTCGTCGGCGACGCAGGTGGCTGAGCGGCGCGCGGCCGTTACTGCATGATCTCGCGGACGAAGACGTTGAGTTGTCCGTCGGATTGCTTGCGCACTTCCGTGATCTCGTAAGGCCGAGCCTGATCGCGGTTGACGGTCGAGCCCTGCGCGGGCGGCGTGGCCCCCTGCGGGAATTCGACAATGATGCGCGTAGCCGAAGCGCCGCCGAGGTGCAGGACCGACTCCGCCATCCCGGCCTTCGGTCGCAAGACGGCGCGGTTGGTCTCGGCAAAATTGACCGTGAACTGGCCGCGCAGATAGATGCGCTCGCCGCTCACGCCGCGATCGGCGAGATCGTGCAAATCAGACGTCGTGATCAAGCGACCGACTGGCATCTTGCCGGCAGGATAGGTTTTCCAAGTGCCGCCGCCGGCCGTGGAGGCGAGCGCCATCTCGCCGGAGACCGGCTGGATGGCAGGAGTCGCAGCCGCCGTCGGGGTGGGGACGGCCGTGGCCAGCGCGGGCGTGGCAGCTTCCGCTGGGGCAGGAGACTGCCTAACGAGTGGTGGCGTCGCCACGGCTACTGCCGCGGGTGAGCTGACGGGCGATGCTTTCGCAATCGCCGGCGTCGGTGAAGTCTTCTCGCCTTTGCCCGATTTGCCTTTGGTCTTCTTTGCGACCACGGCCGGTGTCGGCGCAGCGGGGAGCGGTGTGGCCAGCGGTTGGACGGGGATCGCTTCCTCGACCTGGACGAGCGCGTTCGTCGCGGCCGGGGTGGCTGATGGCCCGAGGCCAGGCAGCGGAATACCGGCCAGCGACGGCGCGGTCTTCTGCCGATAGGAGGCGTAGGCCGCTTCCGCGGCTTTGCGTTCCTCCGCTTTGAAGAGCGGGAAGCCGGCCGCCATGTTCAATTCGAACGGCGGCTCGAGACTAAAAGTGCCGCGCCCCTGCGTCACGGTGTAGGTGCCGTAAAGCAACGGCACCACGGTGAGGAGGAGACGGCCATCGCCAAGCCGCTCGGCATGGATGACTGCGGAAAGGTCATGCACGCGTTCCAGCTTGAGCTCGAGCCCGGGGACGAGCGTCTGCTTCATCAGCGGCGTCGCCTGCGCATCGGCCGGATAAAGATGCTCGAGCAGCACCTCGCCGAAATCGACCGAGCTGGAGAGCGTGGCCATGCCGGAGGTGAAGAGATCATTCGGCCCCAGCTCATGCGTGTCCATGATGGTGAAGCGGCCCACGACATACGGCACGAGCCCGCGCACCTGCTGGTAGTTGCGAATAAAATTGCGGATCAGGTCCGCGTTGACCTTGGCCAACTCGGCGCCGTGCAGGCTGCCGAAGCGCTCATGTAGTTTGCGCGGATCGAGAAATTCGCCGGAAGGCGCGGCGGTGAGTTGAAAGCGTTTCGGCTGCTCGATCTTGTGTAGCCGCTTTAGGATTTTGTAGCTGTCGGGTCGCTCCGGCTGATTGAAGACATAGTAGCTGCCCAGCCAGGTGGCGAAGGCGAAACCGCAGAGAAGCAGGATCGCAATCGTCCAGCCGAAGAGATTCGCTTTGCGCCGTGGCCGTCCAGACGGCTCGTCGTAGCGGAAGAGACCGCGATCCATCTAGACCGGACGGGACGGCTCAAACGAGCTGCCGCAGCCACAGGTGCGCGCGGCGTTCGGGTTCACAATCTGGAAACCGGTCCCGGTGAGCCCGTCGTGATAATCCAGCGTCGCACCGCGCAGGAGCTGCGCGCTTTCGCCGTCGATCAGAAACTCGACGCCTTCGCGCGCTACGATCGCGTCGCCCGGCTGGCGCGCGTCGAGCAGCATCTCGTATTGCAGGCCGGAGCAACCGCCCTTGGCGATCTGTACGCGCAGGCCTTTTTCTGCCGCGTCAGTGCGCTCCGCGAGGAGCGTCTGGAGATGGCGGACCGCATTATCTGTCACGGTAATCATGGACATTCGAGGTTATCGCGCGGCTCTGGCAGCGTCAAACGATGGAGCCTGCGCGCGCCTCTCGCGCAATCGAGCACGCGCGCTAAACTGGACCCGCCATGCCGCGCATTCACCTTCTCCCCGACATCCTCGCGAGCCAGGTCGCGGCGGGCGAAGTGGTGGAGCGCCCCGCATCGGTGGTGAAGGAATTGGTCGAGAACAGCATCGATGCTGGCGCGCAGAAGATCGAGGTGGTGATCCGGCGCGGCGGCATCTCGCTCGTGCGGGTGATCGACGACGGCTGCGGGATGGATCGCGACGATGCGCTTCTCGCGCTCGAGCGGCATGCGACGAGCAAGATTCGCTCGGCCGCCGACCTGGCAGCCATCAGCACCCTTGGCTTTCGCGGCGAAGCGCTCCCGAGTATCGCGAGCGTCTCGCGTTTTCGCCTCACCACGCGCGAACCGGAGGCGATCGCGGGCACGGAGATCCTCGTGAGCGGCGGTAAAATCGAGGCGGTGCGCGACGGCGGCGAAGCGCCCGGGACGCAGATCGAAGCGCGCGCGCTTTTTTTCAATCTGCCGGCCCGGCGGAAGTTTTTGCGCAGCGAAAACACGGAGAGCCGAAACATCGAACATCAGCTGCATCTGCAGGCCGCTGGGCATCCGGACATCGCCTTCGCTTTTGTGCGCGATGATCGTGTCGTCTTCCAATTGCCCGCGGCGACATCGCTCCGCGAAAGGCTGCGCGATCTTTACGGCAGCGACTTGGTTGAAACGCTGATCGAGGTCCCGCCAGCCGCGACGAATGCGAAGATCAAGGTTACTGGTTTAATCGGGCAGGCGGGCGTAAGCCGCTCGACGCGCTCGCAGCAGCTCATCTTTGTGAACGGCCGCGCGATCGAAGGCGCGGTCCTGAACGCAGCCCTGCGCGAGGGCTACCACACCGCGCTGATGAAAGGGCAATATCCGGTCACCTTCCTCTCGCTCGCGATGGATGCGGGCGCGGTGGACGTGAATGTGCACCCGGCGAAACGCGAGGTGCGTTTCCGCGATCCGGCGGCGGTGAAGGAAGCGGTCGTGGCCGCCATTCGTCGGACGCTCGAGAGCGGCCGCGAAGAATGGCAGGGGCAATTTCATGCGCCGGTCCCGCTGGCCGACTTGCAGCTGCCGGCCGAGCAACTCGAGCCCGCGCCGGAGTTCCTCCAGCGGGAACCGGCGGTGAGTTTTCCGCCGTTTACTTTTGCGCCAGCGGAGACAAGCGTGCCGCTTTTTCCGATCGGGCCTAACGAGTCATCCATCCGTCCGCAAATCGCGCAGATGCCAACGCAGCCGCCGTCATCAGCCGCGGCGGGCGACGGACAGTTCCAGATCATCGGGGTGCTGAACCGTCTTTACGTCTTGATGGA
>JBKJKL010000393.1:0-4424 GCA_046597485.1 Chthoniobacterales bacterium | reverse complement strand
GCAGCAGCCAGCCGGGCGCGCCGATCAGCCGCGCCGACTCGGCCGAAGTGAGAAAGATGCCGGACCCGATCATCGACCCGATCACGATCATGGTCGCGTCGAGCTGGCCTAACGAGTGCGCGAGCCGCGGCTCCCCCGGCATCTCCTTGTTCCCGGATGCCATCGTCAGGTCCCCGCCGCGGCTACGACCACGCCCATCTGGTGCAGGGCGAGCCGGAGTTCGCGCGCAAAGGCGACTGCGCCCGGCGTGTCGCCGTGCACGCAGATCGTGTCCGCTTCCACCGTCACTTCGCTGCCGTCGACCGCGCGCACCTTGTTTTCGCGCAGCATGCCGAAGACGCGGTTCGCTGCCTCGACCGGATCATGGAGCAGAGCATTCGGCTGGGTGCGCGGAACGAGCGAGCCGTCTGGCAGGTAATTCCGATCGGCAAAAACTTCGCTCGCCATGTGCAACTCGGCGTCGGCCGCGGCGCGCGAGAGCGCGGAGTTAGCCGGGGCGAAAAGCAGCAGCTCGCGATCGACCGCGATGATCGCGCGGACAATCGCATCGGCCAGCGCTTCGCTCCGCGCCGCCATATTATAGAGCGCTCCGTGCGGTTTCACGTGCCGCACCGTTGCGCCTAACGAGTGCGCGATCGCGCGAAAGGCGCCCAGTTGATAAACGACCAGCGCGAAGACGTCGTGCCGCGGCAGCTCCATCTCGGTCCGGCCAAAGTTTGCCCGATCGTCGAAGCCCGGATGCGCGCCCACCGCCACGCCGTGCGCGCGCGCCGCCAGGATCGAGTCGCGCATCATGCTCGCGTTCCCGGCGTGCAACCCGCAGGCGATATTGGCCGAGCTGACGAGCGTGAGCAGTTCCTCGTCGTGCCCGGCTCCCTCGCCGAGATCGGAATTGAGATCGACGCTCAGCTCCATCGCGTCCGGAGTTGCAAAGCCGCGCCGAAGACGGCGAGGTCGCGCTCGCGTTGCCGCAGCAACCGCTGCGCATCGTGCAGCGCCACCGCGACGAAACGCACCGTATCGCCGGCCTGGAGTTGCGCCGCCGCCGCGAGATCGACCGTGATCACGTGCGCGATCTTCGGGTAACCGCCGATCGTTTGGCAATCTCCAAGCAGAACGATCGGCTGCCCGTCGGCCGGCACTTGGATCGTGCCCGGCGCGACCGCTTCGGAAAGCAGGTCACCCTCGGTCGTGCGATGAAGCGGAGGCCCCTCGAGACGCAGGCCCATCCGGTCCGAGTCCGGCAGGACGGTGAAGGCGCCGAGCACGAGCACGTCGTGCGCTTCCGCGGCAAAAAGCCCGGCGTCGGCTGCGCGGACGATGCGGAGAAACGAGTGCGTCGGCGTGGTGCGGCACCACTCGTTAGGCGCGGCGCAGTTGGCGATGCGCGCCATTTGCAGGTGTTCGCCAATCGCATGCGCGCGCGAAGTTGGGAGGCCGAGCGGCAGTTCGTCGCCATCGCGCAAGAGGCGACCGTCGAGTCCGCCGAAGCCGCTCCGCAGATCGGTCGCGCGGCTGCCGAGCACGGGTGCGATTTCAACGCCACCGGAGAGCGCGAGCCAGGCGCGACCGTGTTGCGCCATGAGCACGAGCTCTTCGTTCGCTCGCACCAGCGCTGGCCGGCCCGGCGGCAGGGGTCGATCGCCGAGCATCACTTCAAATTTTCCGCCGCACCACGCCACCAATCGGTCGTCTTGGAAACGCAGCCGCATCGTCCCGAGGGTCAGCTCCAGGCCGGCTGCGGTCGGCTCATTTCCCACGATTAAATTTGCCACCCGCAGCGCGTGCCAATCGAGCGCGCCGCCGAGCGGGACGCCGCTCGCCCGGTGCCCGGGCCGTCCGAGATCCTGGACGGAGCTAAGGAAACCGGCACGCCTAACGAGACAAGGCATCGAACTTGGCTCGGGTGATGGCGCGCAGTCGGACCTGATCGCCCGCTTGCAACAAGGCCGCCGGTTCCTGCGCAGGATCGAACAGGCGAAGCGGCGTGCGCCCGATGATATTCCAGCCACCGGGAGACGACTGCGGATAGATTCCAGTCTGCGCGCCGCCGATCGCGACCGCGCCGGCCGGCACTTGTTTCCGCGGGGTCACGCGGCGCGGCGTCGCCAACTCGGGTGGCAGACCGCTCAGGTAGCCGAAGCCGGGCGCGAATCCGACGCAGCTAACCAGATATTTTGCCGCGGCGTGGCGTTGCACCACCTCTTCGGGCGTCAATCCACTGCGCTCCGCAACCTCGGTCAGGTCGAGAGCAAACTCCGCGTCATAACAGACCGGAATCTCGATCGTCCGCCCGCGTTTCTTCGTTCGACGGCGCGAGCGGCGACTCGTTAGACAGGCGGCCACCTGCTTCCGCATCGTGTCGAAGTCTACCGTCGCCGCGTCGTAGAAAACGCCGACCGAATGGTAAGCCGGGACGAGCTCGACGAGGCCGGGGAAAACAGCGGCGTCCAGTTGCCGGGCAGCTTCCAGAACCTGCGCGCGGACCGAAGCCGAGTCCTCCTGCGCCGCGCTCACCCGCACGAGCAGCGCGGCATCGCCGAGCGGGAGAATTTCCATGCTTCTGTTAGCCGTGTCGGGCGACTGCTTCGTCCGACTCGACGGCTTCTTTAATCCGCTCCACCGCCGGATGCACTTCCTGGATGAGCGCGTGCTCCTGTTCGGAGAGTGACTCGATCCGCTTCGTCGCGTGATGCAACTCCTGCAGCATCGCCTCCTGCCGGACCGAGATGCGGTGCATCCACCAAAAACACACGATCCAGCAGAGCGTGCCGACCAGAGTGACAAGGAAGGTGCCGATTTCCATCCCTTTCGTCATGCCCGAGTGTAGCGCGAAAAGCGCGGGCGCTAACGACTGATTTTGCTTCCGACTGTGCCTTTTCTTTTTGGCCCAACGCTGTTTCCTCCAAGGCGTGACGCTGACCGGACTCCAAGGATGACCACCGCCCCTGCTCCCGAACTCGTGCGCCCGCCGGACTCGCCTCACGCCCTCAGCCCGCGGCTCCGAATTTTTCTCCTCTCCTTTACGCTGCTGTTTTTCGAGTTGCTCTGCATTCGCTGGATCCCGGCCTACGTGCGGTATCTCAGCTACTTCACGAATTTCATCCTGCTCGCCTCCTTCCTCGGGATGGGGCTCGGCATCCTCGCCGCGCGGCGGCCGTCGTCCCGCTTCCCAGGTTTCCCGGTCATGCTTCTCGCGCTCGTCGCGGTCGTGGCGGTCAACCGTTTCGAGCTCAATATCGCGAGCACCGACGTGCTTTACTTCGGCTCCGGCACGACCGGCTACGCGCGGGCGGAGAGTTTTATCCTCCTGCCGCTCATCTTCACTTTCGTCGCGGCCGCTTTCCTGCCGCTGGCGCGTTCGCTCGGAAAACTTTTTGCCCTCACCCCGCCGCTCACCGCCTACACCTTCGACATTCTCGGGAGCCTCGCCGGGACGGTGGCCTTCTTTCTCATTGCCTGGCTGTCGCTCTCGCCGGTCTGGTGGTTCGCCATCCTCGGCGTGCTTGTCTTTGTCATCGGAGGAATGCGCCTCCGCTCGGTCGTTTGTCTTGCTGCAGTGACAGCGATCGCCCTTTTCCTCCAGCGCGGCTCGCAATGGTCGCCCTACTACAAGATCACGCTCACGCCCGCGCAGCCGTCCGGCTACAACGTCGACGTCAACAGCATCGCGCACCAAAGCATGGTGCCGTGGCAAACGAAGGAGCCGTTCTACCGCCGCGTCTACGAACTCTTCCCCGGCAGCTCCTTCCAACATGCGCTCATCCTCGGCTCCGGCACCGGCTCGGACACTGCGACCGCGCTGGCCAACGGCGTGCAAGCCATCACCGCGGTCGAGATCGATCCGCTCATCTTGAAACTCGGCGCGCAACTCCACCCCGACCAGCCCTACGCCGATCCGCGCGTGCGACGGGTGAACACCGACGGCCGCGCCTTCCTGCGCAACACGAACGAGCAGTTCGATCTCATCATCTTCGCGCTGCCCGATTCGCTTACGCTCACTTCCAGCATCGCGAATCTTCGGCTCGAGAGCTTCCTCTTCACCGAGGAATCACTCGCCGCCGCGCGCGCGCATCTTGCGCCGGACGGCGTCCTCGTTTTCTACAACTACTACCGCGAGCCGTGGCTGATCGAGAAACTCGCCGGCATGGTCAGCCGCACCTTCGGGCGCGATTCGTTCGTCCAGACCTACGGCGGAAACGGACGCGGCGCGGTCATCATTAATGGCCCACGGCTCGACCGGCTGAAACTCGGAGCCTATCGCGAGTCGGACGGCGAGACCGGCGAGCTGCGCGTTCGCGGCGAAGGGATCATGCCGACCGGCCCGCAACCGCCCGCGACCGACGATTGGCCGTTCGTTTACCTGCCGCGGAAATCGTTTCCCGCGATTTACCTGAAGGGCCTGCTTGTGATCGCGCTTATCT
>JBKJKL010000263.1:0-4947 GCA_046597485.1 Chthoniobacterales bacterium | reverse complement strand
GGAATGTTGACGGCTTCTTCCTTTGCTTTGCCTTTTGCTTCAGCCAAGCAGGCGTTCGTGCCGAGAGTGAAAAGCGCCAGCAGGATGAGCAGCGTGGTATGAGTCAGTCGTTTCATGAGTATCTGTCTATTAATGAGGTGCGGAATGGGACCACGAGAGTGATCCACAGGAGTCTTACGTCGTGGCGGGGGCGATTGGGTGCAGATAGGCGGTGATATTCGCTTCATGAAGCCGCATCTCGTCTTCGTCGGCGCCGGACACGCGCATCTCCATCCGCTGAGCTGCGTTCGCGAATTCATGAACGCGGGCGCTCGAGTCACGCTCATCGCGCCCGGGAAGTTTTGGTATTCAGGGATGGGGCCGGGGATGATCTCCCGCTTCTACGAACCGGCGGACGACACCGTTGATGCACAGGCGCTCGTCGAGGCGGGCGGCGGCACCTTCATTAAAGACAGCGTGCTGCGGATCGATGCTGCGCAACGTCGATTGCATCTCCGTGGCGGCGCGGTGGTCGATTACGATCTGCTCTCGCTCAATGTGGGCAGCGAGGTGCCGCTGGAAAAAATTCCCGGCGCCGCAGAGTTCGGTCTGCCGGTGAAGCCAATCAAGAACCTGCTGCGGATTCGTGAAGCGCTGACCGAGAGCAACGAGGCCGGCACGCCACGTATCGTCGTTCTCGGCGGTGGCGCGGCTGGCGCGGAGGTGGGGATTAATCTCTGGCACCTACTCGCGCAGCAGAAGCGCGAGGCGAGGATCACCATCGTCCAAGCCGGCGAGCGCTTGCTGCAGGAGGCCACGCCGCGCGCGGCGAAGAAGCTGGCGGCCTACCTCGATTCGTTAGGCATCGAGGTGCTGACGGGCGTTCGCTCGACGGGCGTCACCAGTGGTCGCGTGGAACTGGGAGATGGTCGCGCGCTCGACTTCGATCATCTCCTCGTCGCGATCGGCATTCGGCCGCCGAGTTTGCTCCGCGAGTCCGGGCTGCCGTGCGGTCCGGACGGATCGATGCGCGCGGATGAGTGTCTCCGCTGCACCGCGCACCCGGAAATCTACGGCGCGGGCGACGGCATTTGGTTTGGCGAGGCGGGGCTGCCGCGCATCGGCGTCTTCGCGGTGCGGCAGGGACCTGTCCTGCATCGCAATCTTCTCGCCGCTTTGCGCGGCGAAGCCCCGGAGAAATTCAAACCGCAAAAACGCTATCTGCTTATCCTCAACCTCGGCGACGGCACCGGGCTGCTGACTTACGGTTGGTTCACGATCCGAAGCCGCTGGGCCTTCTGGTTCAAGGACTGGCTCGACCGGCGTTTCGTCCGCCAGTTTCAAACGGCCGCGCGCTGAGTCGTTTAGAGCGGGACAAAGAATCCGGCCTGAACGGAAAGCGGCGCCTTCGGCGAAACGCCGACATTCGGCGCGAAGAGGAAGGCGGTCTCCTCGTAACGGCGATCCGGATAAACGATGAGGCTGACGAAGGTGCTGAAGCCTTTCCAACTCGCGTTCGTGTAGGCGGCGCGGACGTCGACGCGCGAATAGGTGCGGGTCGATAGGCTGCGCGTGGTGTTGAGTGGCTTCGGTCCTTCCCAACGCTGGACCCCGGTGAGCGTGACCACATGCCCGGAGGTCGGGGAGGTCAGCGGCAAGACAATGTCGAAGCCGTAGTTCGCGATGAAGTCGGCTACGTCGGGGATATGCGTGCCGCCGGGACGGTTGACCAGCTCGGCCTCGAGGGCGCTGAAGTTGCCAAACGCGAAGATAGCGCGGTTGCCGTAATGCCAGAGGCGGATACGCGCCTCGATGTCGAAGCCGTTGCGCTCCGACGGCCCGAGCGCGAGCGGGGGCAGCGGGGCAGGGCGGCCTTGCAGTTCGTTTGTGAAGGTCGTTTTGTAAATGTCAGCGAGGAAGTGAAACGCACCGCCGGGCGAGTTGTATTGCAGGCCGATCTCGATCGTCTCGTTCTCCGCGGCCTCGAGGTTCGGGTCGAGGCCGAGCTCGGTGATCGCGCTCGGTGGGCGGAAGCCCTGGCCGTAGTTACTAAAGAAGTCGAGGCCCTTCACCGGAGTCACACTGATGCCAGCGCGCGGGCTGAAGAAGTCGCTCGTCGGCTGCACCTTTAGGCGGCGGAAGTTATCCTCGATATCGTAGCTGAAGTAGTCGTAGCGGAAGCCTCCGGTAACCTTGACCCACGAGACGGGTTTGAAGTCGGCCTGGAGGTAGCCGGCCGGATTGACCTGGGTGAAATTCACATCCGCGGTGGTGCGGACCGGGTTGCGGCGGATGGACGAGAACTGTTCGCTGTCGACGGAGTCGTAGCGGATGCTGGCGCCGGTGAGGAGGCCGAACCCCATGCCGTTCGCGAGGTCCCAGCGGGTGTATTTTTCAAGCGAGCCGCCGAGGACGAAGCGGTAATCGGCGGTGAGGAACTGCCCGGCGCGGGTCGGGTTGATCGGGACAGTGAAGGTCCGCGTCGCCCAGCGCTTGTGGCTTTCGTGCACGAAGTAAGCGGTGGCCGTGATCGGCTGGTCGCCGTCTTCCTTGTAGTTAAAGACGAAGTTCTGCAGCGCGGTGGCGCCGCCGTCGAAGGCGTTGACCGCGTCGGTCGGTCGGAGGACGCGGGAGCGGAGGAGGGCGCGGTTCAGGTAAGTCGGCGCGCCGAAGTCGCTGTTGTAGACCTGCAAGCGGAAGGAGCCGGTCCCGCGCAGCATGGGGAAGAGGATCTTGTCGAAGGTGTTGATCTGGCGGAATTCGGAGTTATCGCGGTAGCCGCCAAGCGAGGAGGCCATGACCGAGCCGTAGCCGTAGACCTGGCCGCGGCCGAGGCCATAGACCAGCAGGCCGCGCTCGAAGTCGTAATTGCCGAAGGAAGCTTCAAAGCCGTTCGGCGGACGGTCGAGCGTCTTAATTTCGAGCGAGCCGCCGAGATCGAAGGAACCGAAGCGCACGTCGAACGGACCGCGCACGAGGGTAAAGGTATCGACCAGTTCGGGGATGAGCGGGAAGAGATCGCCGTAGCCATTGGACGAAACGTGACCGGGAAAGTTGATCGGCACGCCATCGATGGAATAGGCAACATTGCCCCCGTTACTCCGCTCGCTAAAGCCACGAAGGGCGATCCCGAAGCCGACGCCGCCCTGGTCGAAGCTGTTGGCGGAGACACCGGTCACGTTGCGCAGCAAGTCGGTGTAATCGCGCGTGTTTCGCTTTTGCTCTTCCGAGAGTTTGAGCACCGTGACTGATGCGGGCGCGGCGGCTGGACTGCCTGAGAGCTGTGTTTTCTCGACCACTTCCTGGCCAGTCACGACGACTCTCTCGGTGGACGTAACCGTGGCGTCATCTTCTGAGCGCGACGCAAGTCCATCTCCTGTCGGAGGAGCAATCGCCTTCGGTTTGCGCGCGGCCACGGCCTCCTGCGCCTGCGTCGGCGCGGCCATGGTGACAGCGAGAAAGACGAATGCGCAAAAGGAGAAAAGCTTGTTTTTCATTGAGTTGATTCCTGCGAGGTCGGATAGTTTGGCGAAGCCAGTTTCGATTGACGCACGGCGCCGTGCGCTGCGATTTACAGCGGTCGGTCCAAGCTAAAGCAAGAGAATTTTCGTATGACGAAAAAGACCCCCGGCCGCGGCCGCCCCAAGCTGCCGCAAGGTGAAGCCCGCGAGATTTTTTCGCTCCGGATCACGCCCGAGGAACGAGCGCGGATCGAGTCGGCCGCGAAAGCCAGTGGCGAGAAGGCCTCCCGCTGGGCGAGGAATTACCTGCTCTCCTTCGCCAGCGAAAAAGATGCGCCGCGCTCACCGATGTCCGCGAGCGGCGGCTCCTGCCAGTGCGCCTGTAGTTAGCGCGGGAAGGCGAACAGCTTCGGATCCAGCGCGACGTCCGTCTGCATTTCGTCGTAGGTCGTCTCCGAGCGTTTCGGACCGACCTTGCCGTTCGCATCCGCGTCGTAGCCGACCCGTTTCGTCGCTAGCAGCAGCGCGCCGAGCGGTTTTTCGTCGTAGTACTCCGTCCAATCGAACTTGCCCGCGGCGTATTCGAGATGATTCGCCACGAGGCGGCCGCTCTGCGAATCGAACATATAAGTCAGGTGTGCATCCCGCCCGCGTCGCCCGCGCCCTTCGCGTAGGTGGTGCGGATTTTCTGCACAGTCGTGCCGCTCTCGAGCGTGGCCAGGCCAGCGTTCTCGAGCTGCGTCCCGGGGTCGCGCAATTTGAACGGCATGCAGAAAACATAGTGTGAGCCGAAGGTATTGCCGCGCGCGGCGTTGATCTCTTCTTGCGCGTCGAGTTCCTTGCCGTTGGCGTATTTCTTCGCCTCCTGGCCGTTGTTAATCATGACGCCCTTCGAGCCGTTCATCTCCCAGTCGATCCGCATCCGCGGCGAGGGGTGGAGCAGATACTTGTGATACTGCACCCGTGTCTCCTTCACCGTTCCGTCCGGCTCGTAGCGCACGATCGTCTTGCGGAATTGCACGGAGCGCGTCTTCATCCAGACATCCCAACCGCCGGCGTGCGCGATTGCTTTGTCGACTACTTCTTCGGGCGTGAATTCCTGCGCGTGGAGGAGCGAAGCGGCGAAGAGGAAAGGGAGAAGGAGCCGTTTTCGCATATCAATGTTGGTGGACGCAGTCGGCTGGATTGCCAGACTGTCGGCAGTCACAGTTCGGGTCGCTGCATTCGTAGTGCCCCGGCTTGATCATCTCGGAAAATTCATCGGCAAAACGACGGCCGCCCTCGGAGCCGCCGGCACTCGTGAGGCGATAGCGCACTTCATTCCCCGGAGCGTATTCGAGCAGGCCGGAAACAACGAGACGCTCGAGGAGCGGCGCGATCGCATCAGCTCCCAACGCCACCCAGCGCGCCAGCTCGGGCGATGTTGTGCCGTCCGAGCTGGCACGCTGGGTGGCCTTGGGAGCTGATGCGATCGCGCCGCTCCTCGGGCGCCTCGTGGGTTCCGGGC
>JBKJKL010000252.1:0-10416 GCA_046597485.1 Chthoniobacterales bacterium | reverse complement strand
GCGCGCGGCGACTGGAGCGCATGGATCCCGATTATCGCCATCCCGTGTACTTCGAGGTCGTGCGCCGCGATTACGGTGGCCTCATCGACCAACCAGGCGCCGCCGGTATCAGCAAAGGCGCGCGTGAACTCCGCGAAGTCCACGCCCGAGCGGTATTCATGATTGCCCGGCGAGCCGTAAACCGGCGCCTTGATCGCGCGGATAAAGTCGAGCGCAGCGGGTGCGTAGCGTTTGTCCTCTACCAGGTCGCCGGTAAAGACGACGAACTCGGGCCGCAGGTCGTTGATCGTGCGGATGACCTTCGCCGCGTAGGCAGTGTCCCCTTTGAAATGAAAATCGGTGAAGTGGACGAAGCGCACGCCGTTCTTCGCCAGCGGCAATTTAGTGATGCGCAGGTCGGTCGGCTCAATGCACGCATCGGCGACCAACGTCGCGGGCAAGGCCAGTCCGGCCAGGGTGAGAAATTTTCGGCGCGTCATCTTCTCCATTGCTCAGTCAACTCCTGAGCAAGTCCCATTCGCTATTCCGGCCAGACGAACAAGCGCATCAGGCGCTCGCCGTTCTCGGTCAGCTGCGGATGATCGCCCGAGCCGCCGACGACGCCGCGCGTCGCATCGGCATAGTCGCCACCGCGCTTCCGCACGAAGGAGAGAACCGGCGCCGTCACCGGAGTCTGCTTTGGCTCGACGAGCAATGGGACGCCGGCGCGGTTGAAGGAAATCTCCCATGCAGGCGGGCGCGTTTCCGGCGCGTTGCGGAGCAGCCACGGATAGCGCTGGGGAAGGTCGAAGTTCGGCAAAGCCGGGATGGTCACCTTGTAGAACATCTCCTCACCCGAGAGGAAATCCGGGATGCTGAGCGCCGGTGTCTTGCGCAGCGCGAGGTAGAGCCGCGCCACGTCGAGGCCCGCGAGGTTGATGCCGTTGTAGATGCTGTGGCGGTTCGGTTCGTTCTTGTAGAAGGCGTCGTACCACGACTCGAAACGGCGGCCGAGGAGGAGATTCAGCTCGAGATGCACATGCGCGCGGGCCTGGTCGAGACCTTCACCGGTGTGGCCCATGACGCCGAGTTGATCGCCGCGCGCGACCTTCGCGCCCGGCTTCACCACGGCCGATGCGAGATGCGCGTAGAGGCTGTAGTAGCTGGCGCCGTCCCAGCGATGCTCGACCACGACATAGCGGCCGTAGTTCGAGGCGGCGGCCGCGAGATTCACATAAACCACGGTGCCGTCGGCGATCGCACGGACGAGATCGAGCGGCTCGCCGTTCGCGGCGCGGCGGAGCGGGCGGATGTCGATCCCCTCGTGGAAGCGCGTGTAAACGAGGCCGGTGCGCGTCTCGACCGGATTGCGGACGAAACCGTACTGCCCGCCCTCCCACGGCGTCGACTTCGCGCCTTTGAAATCGCGTACAATATACTGGTAGAAGGCCGCGCCGCCGCCGTGAAGAATTGCGTCGTTCTCGGTCGGGAGAGCGAGATTCAGCGGGGCCGAACGATCCTGCGCAGTGGCGCGCAGGGCGAGCGCGAGCAGGAGAAACGCAACGCAACGCTTCACTTCTTGCGCGCCCGCGGGGCCGGCCACGCCTTTTCCATCAGGGCGAGGTCGGCGTTCGTCAGGCCGTTGGCGACGAAAAGTTTTCCATCGGCGACGCGGCGGTCGATCTGCAACTCGGCGAGCGGGCGGCCGTTGACGAAGATGTAAAGGAAACGGCCGCGATGCTCGATGCTCAGGGTGTCGAGCGCGAGCTTGCCGTGATCATCGAGCACGAAGAGCGCGCCGAAGCTGCCGTCCGCCGCGGGGTAGACGCGGTACGAAACAATGTCGCGCTCCGAGATGGTGGGCGTTTTCTCCATCACGATATTTCGCCCCGTCGTCGGGGAGCGGAGTTGCGTGGAAAAGGGGGCACCGTCCTGCTCATTCGCCTCGGCATGCGCGCGCACAGTGCAGAGCGGCTTCTTCGCGTCGGAAATTCCCGGGAGAAGAAGCGCGAAAAAAGCGGCCGCGGCCAGGCTGCGCATGCGCGATTGATATAGGCATTGACACCATTTGCAACCATCGCTGAATACCCGCTCATGAAACGCGCGCTTCTGCCACTCCTGCTCAGTGCGTTGCTCACCGCGCCCGTCCCGGCGCAGGAACCTGCGGGCACGCCCGAGCGCCGCGGCTGGCTGAACCGCGTCCTCCATCCGTTCGGCGGCGCGGAGGATCTGCCGGAATACAAGGACGCGCAGCTCCGCGGCTTGATCGTTTCACTCAAGCTCGCGCTCCAGCCGGTGCGGCTCTCGGAGACGCGCCAGATGGAAGTGGCCATCCGGCTGACCAATAGGGCGAAGCGCCCGATCACGCTCGAGTTCCCGACCTCGCAGCGTTTCGAAATTCACCTCATGAACTCCTCCGGCAAAGTCCTGACCGCGTGGAGCGACAACCACGCCTTCACCCAGGAGGTGAGCACGATCATGGTCAACCCGCAGGAGCACATCGAATACACGGAGACGATCGCGACCCGTGAGCTGACCGCGAACAAGGTCTTCCTCTGCGAGGCCTATTTCCCGAAGTATCCCGACCTGCGCGTGCAGCAGAAGTTCATGACCGCGCCCTAGGGGAGTGACCAGTGACTGGTGAACAGTGACCAGCCTTTTCTCTGATTATCATTCGCATCCGCAGGGGCACCGGGTGCAGCCCTACACGCGCGAGCTTTTGCAGCCGTGGGTGGAGAGCGCGCGGGCCCGGGGCCTGACCGATATCGCCTTCACCGATCACGACCGCTATCACGCCGGGATCGACTTGGACGAAATCGAACGCCTGCGCGAGGCGAACCCGGACGTGCAAATCCGCGCCGGGATCGAGTTGGACAATGACCCGGTGCATTCACCTGCCGGCCGGCGCTGGGTGGAGATGCACTGGGACCGGCTCGATTTCGTCCTCGGCTCCGTCCACTTCCTCGATTCGCCGGAGGAGATGTTCGACACCGTGCCGTCGGGAGCGGCGCAATTCGAGGGCCGCCGCATCGACGAGGTGTATGAGAATTACTTCCGGCGCGTGCGCGCAGTGGCGGAGAGCGGGCTGGTCGATTGCCTGGCGCATCTCGACCTGGTGAAGATCCACGGCCACCGCCCCGACGGCGAGGTCGCAGCCCTCGCAGAGGAAGCGCTCGCCGTGATCGCCGCGCGCGGGCTCGCGATCGAACTCTCGACCGCCGGCTGGCGCAAACCGGTCAACGAGCTCTATCCATCCGATCCGGTGCTCGCTCTCGCGATGGAAAAAGGGATCGCCTTCACAACCGCCTCCGATGCGCACTCGCACGCCCAACTCGGCGAGAACTACGATCGGCTGGCGGATAAAATGGCCAGCGCCGGCGTGCGCGAGGTGGCGATCTATCACCGCCACCATCGTGAACTAAGGCCTTTATGAATAATTCAGCAGCCGGGCCCGCCGGTTGCTTAACGAGGAAGCAATGTTTCGCCGTTTCCTTAAGCCGTTACTCTTTGCCCCGCTGCTCCTTGCGGCAGGCGTGTGTTCCGCGCTCGCCACGCAGGACATCAGCGGGGTCTCGCTCAACGTAACGCCCGGGACGCCCTCCACCTCCGAGGGTTACACATACGAGAATAAGGGGAGTTCCATTACCGGGTTCTCGGCCGGCGCGACCAATTACGGCCTCGTCTCGCTGGCCAATAACGTCTTCGTGCGCCGGAACAACGTGAACGCGAACCAGTCTTCCCTTTGGTATAACAACGGCACCACCGGCACGAATCTCGCCGGCCGGCACCAGGACAACTACGGCCAGATGCTGATCAGCAACAGCACCCTTCTCGGGAGCGACAACACCTTCGCGAACAGTGGCGCGACGGCGAGCACCGTCGGCAATATCGAGCGGATCGATTTCACCTGGACTCTCGGTATCACCGTGACCAGCGCTCTTACCTTTGCGGTCTTTGAACGCGGCGTCGCCGGCCAGCATGACGGCTTCGGGATTGCGGCTGTGACCGCGATCGATGCCCTCGGCAATCCGACCGCCTTCGGTTTACTTTTAAAAGTGGCGCCGAACTGGGGCGCGACCAACGCCGTGACCGACGCCACCTATCGCCTCTTCCGTTACAACGCAGGCGACAACATCACCGCTACCACGGATAGCGCGACCACCCAGACGCAGGGCCTCGCCGGTCTGCTGATTACCGCCACCGATCTCGGCCTGACAATCGGCACGAAAATCTACGGCTACGCCCTGATGGGTTCTGATGTGACCGCGACGAACTCGGCCCAGCTGCTCGATTGGACGAACGCTACCTATTACCCGACCACGACGGATGGCACGACTGGCGGCGGCGGCATTGACCTCGCCGCTCTGAACGGCATCCAGTTCGGGGTCGTGCCGGAAGTGAGCGCACTGCCCGTGATCGTGCTGGCCGGAGCTGCCTTTGCCGGCGCAAATTTTCTGCGCACGCGTCGCGCGCGCCGCGTCAGCTAGAGGCCGAGCCCGGCGACGCCGAGGCCGCCCGTGATCTTGCTCATCTCGGATTGGGCCAGGTCCTTCCCCTGCTCGATCGCCTGCTTCACTCCGCTCAGGACAGCTTCCTCGAGAAATTCCACGTCCTCCGGGTCAACGATCGCCTTGTCGATCTTGAGCGAAATCACTTCCCCGTTGCCGTTCGCGACCACGGTCACTTTGCCGCCGGCCGCCTTCACCTCGACGGTTTTATCCTCCAGCTCAGCCTGCGTTTTCTGCATCTGCTCCTGCATCTTCTGAGCCTGCTTCATCAACTTGTTCAGATTCATAATGTCTCGTTAGTCCGTCACGGGTTTGATTTCGCCTTTAAAAATTTCCAGCGCCTCGCGGATGAGGGGGTCGTCGCGGAAGTCCTCCACCGCCGCGGCTTTGACCGGGGCTTTTACCGGCTCGGACTTGGGCGCTTCGACGACCAGCCCTTCCTTCAGGGTAAACTTCAGGTTCCAATCGCGGCCGCCGAACTCGCGCACCAAGCCCTCCAGGAAATCGCGCATCTTCGGCGTGGCGAGTGAATCCATCGCGCCCTTTTCCTCCGGCGGAAACCCAACCAGGAGCGAGCGCCCTTCCTGCCCGAGCTTCTTCGCCGACGCGATCCAGCTCTTGATCAGCGGCCGGCGCGCGTGGACTTGCTCCACCACCTTCTGCCAAAGTTCCTCCGGGTTCAGCGACGCTGTTGGCGCTTCTTCCGCGACCGGCGCCTTCTCCGGCGTGGGTTTCGCTGGAGGCGTCGCGGCCGGCTTCGGCGCTGCCGCAGCTTTGACGGGCGCGGCTGCTTTCGGCAGCGCTGGTTTCGCGGCCGGGGCGTCTGGCGTTTTCCCGTCGCGCAGCGCGGACAGGTTCTCGATCACCTGGTTCAAGGTCACCTGTCCGAGCGTCTGAATCGCCTTGATGACCGCGATCTCGAAGTGCAGCCGCTTATTCGGCGCCCATTTCATCCGGCCTTCCGCGCCGGCAAATTGATCGATCAAGTCGAGCAGCCGATCAGTCTCGATCATCGCCGCCTGTTCCTCGAGCGCGCCGCTCAGCTCCGGGTTCAAGTCTTCCGCGACCGCGTCCGGCTTCACCTTGAAGACGAGCAGATCGCGCAGGTGCGCGATCAGGTCGGACATCAGCTTCATCATGTCCTTCCCGTTGGCCGCTTCGCTGTGCAGGACCTCGAGCGCATCGGCGGCGGAACCGCGCAGGATTCGATCGGAAAATTTCAGGACCGTCTCTTCGCTCGTGAAGCCGAAGACGCTCAAGACATCCGGCTCCGTGATCGACTCGCCGCAAAACGCCACCAACTGGTCGAGCATTGACTCCGCATCGCGCAGCCCGCCATCCGCGCCCTTCGCGATCGCATGCGCCGCGGCCGGCTCGAGCGAGACGTTCTCGTTCTTCGCGATGTATTGCAGATGATCGGCGATCAAGTTTGCCGGGATGCGATGGAGATCGAAGCGCTGGCAGCGGCTTAGGATTGTAGGCAAGACTTTCTGCGGCTCGGTCGTGGCGAAGATGAACTTCACGTGCGGCGGCGGCTCCTCGAGCGTTTTGAGGAGCGCGTTGAACGCGGCTGAGGTCAGCATGTGCACCTCGTCAATGATGTAGATCTTGTATTTCCCCTTCGTCGGCGCGTAGCGGACGTTATCGCGCAGCTCCGGCACCTGCTCGACCCCGTTGTTGCTCGCGCCGTCGATCTCGAGCACGTCGAGGCTGTTGCCCTGTGTAATCTCTTTGCACGAATCGCAGACGCCGCACGGCTTCACCGTCGGCCCCTGGATGCAATTCAGCGCCTTCGCCAGGATGCGCGCGGTCGAGGTTTTCCCAATCCCGCGCGGTCCGACAAAGAGGTAGGCGTGCGCGAGGCGGTTCTGCTCGACCGCGTTCTTCAACGTGCGCGTGACGTGCGCCTGCCCGACGAGATCGTCGAACGTCTGCGGTCGATATTTCCTCGCGAAAACCTGATAACTCACGCGCGCAATCTAGGCGGCGTCCTGCCGAGCGAAAACAGAAAACCCGGTCCTCGGTCAGGCTCCCGGGAGAATTGTCTTCCGACCCGAGGAGGCGCATCGAAAATCGCGGCCTCGCTCTCGCCGGACGTTTGCCATAGAAACGCCCGCATGCCCTCTGAAGAGCAACCGGGTCTTCGGTTTGAGATCGGCCATGTCTTGTTCATCGACATTATCGGGTACTCGAAACTTCTTATCACCGAGCAGAGCGAGCGGCTGCGGAAGTTGACCGAGGCGGTGCGCGCGACGGAGCAATTCCGCGCGGCCGAGGCCGACGGTAAACTCGTTAGGCTACCGACCGGCGACGGGATGGCGCTGGTCTTTCGCAATAGTCCGGAAGCGCCGGTGCATTGCGCGCTCGAGTTAAGCGAGCGGTTGAAAGCTCACCCGGAATTGCAGGTCCGAATGGGCATCCACAGTGGCCCGGTGAACGACGTGGCCGATGTGAACGAGCGCACCAACATCACCGGTGCGGGGATCAACGTCGCGCAGCGGGTCATGGATTGCGGCGCTGCCGGCCACATTCTTCTCTCAAAACGCGTCGCTGATGACCTGGAGCAGTATCCGCAGTGGCGCGCCCACCTGCACGGGTGGGGAGAGTGCGAAGTGAAACACGGCGTCCGCCTGTCGATCGTCAATCTCTTCACGGGGAACCTCGGCAATCCGACTCGCCCCGTGAAGTTTCAAGGCGCGAGCGCCAGACCGACCGTTCGCAGGTGGCCGCGGTTAGCAGCCGTCTCTCTTCTCATGGCTGGAGCGATCGGCTTCTTCATTGTCCGATCGAAACAGACTGCGCCTCTCTCAGCCGCGCTGCGGGCGGAGCCGTTCACGACCTTTCCGGGCGAAGAGCTTTACCCGTCGTTTTCTCCGGATGGCAATCAGGTCGTCTATACGATGGCGGCCGCGAAGGAGAATCACACCAGCGTCTTTGTGCAGCAGATCGGCGCGGGCTCGCCCCTCCGCCTAACGAGTGATCCGGGCAGCGACTACAACCCGGTTTGGTCACCCGATGGCCGCTGGATCGCCTTCCTGCGCGGCGATCCGGCGACGCCGCTGGGGCGCAGCCAGCGCGAGGTGCGATTAATTCCTCCGCTCGGCGGGCCAGAACGCAAACTGGCGGACGTGCGCGTGCAGGAGGTGACGGTGAACCCTGTCTTTCTCGGCTGGTGCCCGGACAGTAGGTGCGTGATCGCGACCGACTCCGGCGGCGAGGGAAAACCGGACGCTTTGTTCACCATCGCGCTGGAAACAGGCGAGAAGCGGGCTTTGACGCAGCCGCAGCCGCCTGCGTTTGCCGATACCAATCCATCCGTTTCTCCCGATGGCCGGTCATTGCTCTTTCTGCGGCGGACGACGTGGGCCTCGGGCGAACTGCACGTGCTGCCGCTCGGCCGCGACATGACGCCCGCCGGTCCCGCACGCCCGGTCAAGGTGTCTGGGTTGAAACCGGAGAATGCGACCTGGCTGCCGGGCGGTGCCGAGATTCTTTTTTCGACTGCGAGCTTTGCCGGTGCCGGGCTCTGGCGGGTAGAGGCGACTGGAGGCGGGGCGCCTGCGCGCGTGCCGTTTGTGGGAGAGGATGGCGTGATGCCTGCGGTCTCGCGGGCGCAGGCGAACGGGCTCGCTCGCCTCATTTACGTGCGCAGTTTCACCGATGAAAATATCTGGCGGCTGGACACCCCGGGCGCGGGTGAAGCTGCGTCATCCGCTCCGACCGTCGCGATCGCATCGACGCGTGCCGATATTCATCCACAGCTTTCGCCTGACGGACGGCGGGTCGCCTTCACCAGCACGCGTTCCGGAGAATGGGAAATTTGGACGTCGGATCTCGATGGCGGAAACGCGGTTCAGCTCTCCTCTCTTCACGCCCCCACCGGCACGGGAGTCCCCCATTGGTCGCCGGACGGCCGCCAGATTGTTTTCGCTTCGGACGCGGAAGGACAGTTCGACATTTTTCTTGTCCCGTCGGGAGGCGGCAAGCCGCGCAACGTGACATCGCATCCGGCGATGGATCATGTCCCGACCTTCTCAAATGATGGGCAGTGGATTTATTTCAGCTCGACCCGCACCGGCGATTATCAGGTCTGGAAGGTCCGCCTGTCTGGCGGCGAGCCCGTGCAGATAACGAAAGACGGTGGCTGGCATTCGCAAGAGTCGCCCGACGGCGCCGACTTGTTTTTCACCGCCACACCCGCGGTCAACGTGCGCGTCCCGCTTTGGCGCGTCCCGACCTCAGGAGGAACGCCGGTCAAGGTGATGGATCGCGCCATGAACGGCCCCTTTGCCGTGATCAACCAGGGCGTCTATTACCTCGAACAATCGGACAAAAACACGCTGCAATACTTCGATTTCGCGAGCAGCCGCTCTCTCACGATTTGTCCTGACTTGGGCAACGTGGCAGACATCGGCGGCTGCGCTGTCTCACCCGATGGCCGCACCATTTTTTACGGCCGTCGCGATTCAGCGGTCTGCGACCTGATGCTGGTGGAGAATTTTCGCTAAGAGAAAGTCTTGTTTAACGCCCGAGAACATCCACTTCCTGGAGAGCGCTGCGCTCACGCAGCAATACTGCGAGTAGATCGATCACGTGATCAGGAAATACTCCCGCCCACATCAGCCATGACACTTCGCCATTTTGCCTTTTGCCTAACGACTGCGTTTTTCGCGAGTGCCGCGGTTGCCCGCGAACCGCAGACCACACCCCCTGCAAAAACACAGGTCCGCGCGCGCGCCCTCGGCATTCCGTTTGACGGCACGCCGGGTAAATTGAACGCCATCACCGATGTCGCCGGGATCACGGTCGGCACCACGACCTTGATCAAGGGCGAAGGGAAGCTCGAGGTCGGTCAGGGCCCGATCCGCACCGGCGTGACCGCGATCCTGCCGCGTGGCGAAAAATCGTTCGACGATCCGGTTTACGCCGGCGCGTTCAGCCTAAACGGCAACGGCGAAATGACCGGCGTCGCCTGGATGGAAGAGGGCGGATTTCTCGAAGGCCCAGTCGTGATCACGAACACACATAGCGTGGGCGTGGCACGCGACGCGGTCATCAAATGGCGCGTCGCAAAGGGCGGCCCTGATCCAACTGGTTTTAGCTGGAGCCTGCCGGTCGTCGCGGAGACATGGGATGGCTATTTGAACGACATCAATGGCTTCCACGTGACGCCAGAAGACGTTTATCACGCGCTCGATTCTGCGACGGATGGCCCGATCGCGGAAGGCAGCGTCGGCGGCGGAACCGGCATGGTCTGCTACGAGTTCAAAGGCGGGAACGGGACGTCGTCGCGCATCGTGAAAACGAAGGACGCGTCCTACACTGTGGCCGCGTTTGTGCAGGCGAACTTCGGGCGCCGGCCGCAGTTGATGATCGCCGGTGTCCCGGTCGGGAAAGAGATCACGGAGAACGCCGTTTACAGTAAGGAAGCGGGCTCCGTCATCGTGGTGATCGCGACCGATGCGCCGCTCCTGCCGCATCAATTAAAACGGCTCGCGCGCCGCGCCGCCCTCGGCATCGCGCGCACCGGCAGCGTCTCGGGCAACGGCTCGGGCGACCTCTTCCTCGCCTTCTCCACCGCCAACTCCGGCGCGGCCGACCCGGCAAAAGAAGTGCAGACGGTCGGCAGCATCCCGAACGATCTACTTGATCCGATCTTCACCGCGACGGTGCAGGCGATCGAGGAAGCAGTCGTGAACGCGTTGGTCGCGAATCAAAGCATGACCGGCCGCGACGGCCACCATGTCGACGCGCTTCCGCACGACCGGCTGCGCGCTGCCTTGAAAAAATATAATCGGCTCGCGCCGTAATTGCCTCACGAAAGGTGTGCGCGGCGCGCGAGAGGTTTCCGATTTTCCGCCGTTCCCCGCCCACGCCACATAGTGTCACTGCGGAGGTAGCCGGTAGGCGATGGCGCAAGGCGTCCGCG
>JBKJKL010000231.1:0-6855 GCA_046597485.1 Chthoniobacterales bacterium | reverse complement strand
GACGTAACCGCCCGCCTGCACGATGCGGTCGAGCGCGGCGCGGCTCACGACCAAGTCGCGGACGATCGCGAACGGCTTGGCGCGGAACGGTTCGACGGTGATCGTTTCACCATCCTTGAATCGGCGCATGTAAAGCTGGCAGGCCGCCCCGGGATGATCCGGCCCGTGTGGTTCGCCGCTGATCGTGAGCGAGCAGGTGCCGCAGATGCCTTCGCGGCAGTCAGACTCGAAAGCGATCGGGTCTTCGCCACGCGTGACGAGACCCTCGTTGACGATGTCGAGCATCTCGAGGAACGACGCGTCCGGCGAAATATCGCGCGCGTCGTATTCGACGAGCCGCCCTTTTGGCTCGCCCACCTTCTGCCGCCAGACACGCAGCTTAAAATTCATTTATAGCTCCTTTGCGTCAGCTCGACGGTCTCGTACTGGAGCTCTTCGCGATGGAGGATCGGCGGCTCGAGCGTGCCGTTGCCCTGAAACTCCCACGCGAAGACCGCGGCAAAATTCTCGTCATTGCGCAGCGCCTCGCCGTCGGGCGTCTGGTGTTCTTCGCGAAAATGGCCACCGCAGGACTCATCGCGCTGAAGTGCATCGATGCACATCAGCTCGGCGAACTCCATGTAATCGGCCACGCGGCCGGCGCGCTCGAGCGACTGATTGTATTCCTCGCCGTCTCCCGGCACGCGCACGTTCGCCCAAAATTCATCGCGCAATTCCGGGATGCGACGAAGAGCCTCGCGCAGGCCGTCGGCGTTGCGCGCCATGCCGCACTTGTCCCACATCAGCAATCCGAGTTCGCGGTGGAAGGATTCGACGCTGCGGTTCCCGTTCACGTTCATCAGCCGGCCGATCCGGGCGCGCACTTCGCCTTCCGCTTTCTTGAACTCCGGGTGGTCGATGCTCGGTCGCTTTCCGATTTGGCCCGCGAGATAAGTCGGCAGCGTGTAGGGCAGGACGAAGTAGCCATCGGCCAGGCCCTGCATGAGCGCGCTGGCGCCGAGACGGTTCGCGCCGTGATCGGAGAAGTTCGCTTCGCCGATGACGTGCAGGCCGGGCACGTTGCTCATCAAATTATAGTCCACCCAGAGTCCGCCCATCGTGTAGTGCACGGCCGGGTAAATGCGCATCGGCTGCTGGTAAGCGTTCTCGCCAGTGATCTTTTCGTAGATGTCGAAGAGGTTGCCGTAGCGCTCGCGGATCGTGCTCTCGCCGAGGCGCGCGATGGCGTCGGCGAAGTCGAGATAAACACCGCGCCCGCCCGGCCCGATCCCGCGGCCATCGTCGCAGACTTCTTTTGCGGCGCGCGAAGCGATGTCGCGCGGCGAGAGGTTGCCGAAGCTCGGATACTTCCGTTCCAAGTAATAATCGCGCTCTGGCTCCGGGATCTCGCCCGGCTTGCGGTCGTCGTTCTGTTTTTTCGAAACCCAGACACGTCCGTCGTTGCGGAGCGACTCGGACATTAACGTCAGTTTCGATTGATAGGCGCCGCTGACCGGGATGCAGGTCGGGTGAATCTGCGTGTAGCAGGGATTCGCGAAGAGCGCGCCTTTCTTGTAGGCGCGGTAGGTCGCGGTCACGTTCGAGCCGCGCGCGTTGGTCGAGAGATAGAAGACGTTGCTGTAACCGCCGGTGGCGAGAACGACCGCATCGGCGGCGTGCAGCTCGATCTTTCCGGTGACGAGATGACGCGTGATGATGCCTTTCGCGTGGCCGTCTACGATGACTACGTCGAGCATCTCGGTGTGCGGATACATCAGGACGGACCCGGCATCGATCTGCCGGCAGAGCGCCTGATAAGCGCCGAGCAAGAGCTGCTGTCCGGTCTGGCCGCGCGCGTAGAAAGTGCGCGAGACCTGCGCTCCGCCGAAGGAGCGATTGGCGAGCAGACCACCGTATTCGCGCGCGAACGGCACACCCTGCTCGACGCATTGGTCGATGATCAGATTGCTCACCTCCGCGAGGCGATAAACGTTCGCTTCGCGCGAGCGAAAGTCGCCGCCCTTGATCGTGTCGTAGAAAAGCCGAAAGACGCTGTCGCCGTCGTTCTGATAGTTTTTCGCGGCGTTGATTCCGCCCTGCGCTGCAATGCTGTGCGCGCGGCGCGGCGAGTCTTGGAAGCAGAAGCACTTCACCTTGTAACCCTGCTCGGCGAGGGTCGCGGCGGCTGATCCGCCACCGAGGCCGGTGCCGACCACGATCACTTCGAGCTTGCGCCGGTTCGCCGGGCTTACGAGTCGAGCGTGGTCTTTGTAATCGGTCCACTTCCGCTCCAGCGGACCATCCGGCACGTTCGAATTGAAGGCGCCGATCATAGCTGCTGGGCCGGTTTCACCCAGCCGAGAAGGCAGGCGACCGGGATGATGGTGTAACCAAGGAAAATGAGCCACGCGAAGACGCGGCCAGCCCAGGCGAGGCGCGGATTGACTCGTTTGTCGTTCAGGCCGAGCGACTGGAAAAAGCTCGAGGCGCCATGGGTCAAATGGAGCATAAGGAGGAACATCGCGATCACGTAGAAGGTGGTGACGATGACGTTCTGGAAGCCGTAAACCATCATCGAGTAAACGTCGTAATGGTTAAGCGGGTCCGCCTTTAAAAGGACGAAGCGCGGATCGGTCACGCGCACCGTGAAGTGGGCGAGGTGATAGAGAATGAAAGCGAGGACGACGAGCCCGCTGAGCCACATGTAGCGCGAGGCGGTGGTCGCCTTCACGTAATTCTTTTCCGCGTAGGCGACCGGGCGGGCGCGGCGATTATCGATCGTCAGCAGGATCGTGTAATAGATGTGCAACACGACCGAAATGAGGAGGAAGATGCGGATCACCCAGAGGAGCGGCCCGAGCTCGCGCAAATGCTCCGCGTAGCCGTTGATCCACTCCGGTCCGAGGAAGATCTGCAGATTGCCGAGCAGATGTCCGACGATGAAACCGAGCAGGATCAGCCCGGTGAGCGCGACAATGATTTTCCGACCGACCGAAGATCGATGAAAGGCGGAAAGGCGGGTCACAATGGATGTTCGTTGGCCGCGACGACGCGGATGGGCGGAAAGTAGAAGTCTCGTTCCGCGCGGTCAAGATTTGTGCGCAGGCCGCGCCGGATGCGCGTTTCTTTCGGCCCTCGCCTCACGCGCTCAGCCAATCGGTCAGTGCAGCGGAGACGCGCGCCAGGTCCGCGTCGTCGAGCCACGGATGAACCGGCAGGCAAAGCAACTCCTGCGCGGCCCGTTCCGTCACCGGCAAATCACCGCCGGTGGCGATGCGGCCGATGTAGGCCGGCTGCTGATGGATCGGCTGCGGGTAGAGAATGGCCGATCCGATCTGGAGCGACTCGAGATAAGCGCGGAGAGCGTCGCGCGCGGGCAGCCGGATCACATATTGATGATAGACGTGGCGGATGTTCGGTGCCGGGCGTGGGAGGGTCAGGTTTGCGAAGGCGCCTAACAAGTCATCGTAGCGCCGCGCGATCTGCCGGCGGCGGCGATTGTCCGTGTCGAGATAACGCAATTTTACCCGCAGGATAGCGGCCTGCATTTCGTCGAGGCGGGAGTTCATCCCAGCGATCTCGCTGATGTAGCGCTCGCGCCAGCCGTAGGTGCGGAGCGCGCGCAGGCGGTCGGCGAGCTGCGCATCCTTCGTCACCACCGCGCCGCCGTCGCCGAGGGCACCGAGGTTTTTCGTCGGATAAAAGCTAAACGCGGCGACGTCCCCAAACGTGCCGGCCTTCTGCCCGTCGATCTCCGCGCCGTGCGCTTGCGCGCAATCTTCGATCACCCGTAGGCCGTATTTCTGCGCGAGCGCGAGGACCGCCGGCATGTCCACTGGCTGTCCGTAAAGATGCACCGCGACGATCGCCTTTACCTTCCGTTCGGAAGCATTCGCGAGCGCTTCCGCCAAACGCTCGGGCGACAACGTCATCGTCTGCGGATCGACATCGACGAGCAGCGCAGTGGCGCCCGTCAGTTCGATGGCCGCGACGGTTGCGACCGCGGTGTTCGAGACGGTGACGACCGTGTCGCCAGGACCAAGATCGAGCGCGCGCAACGCGATCTCGATTGCGTCGGTCCCGTTCGCCACGCCGATCGTGTGCTCGAGGCCGAGGTAGGCCGACCATTCGTTCTCAAAGGCGGTGCACTCGGGGCCGAGGATGTAACGCCCGCTCTCGAGGACGCGCATAATGGCGGCGTTGATTTCCGTCTTGTGCGCGAGGTATCCGGCGTGCGGATCGGCTTGCTGAATCGGCTTCATCGGGAGGGCGCGTTAGCTGCCGGGCTTGATCGCCGGTGAGTCGGCGAGGTCGGCAGGAAGATGGTCCGCTTCGAAAGTTTCGACGTTCATCTCGACAAGGCTGACAAAAGGGCAGCCGAAGTCCGGTCGGTCCCCGCCGCTGCGATCGACGATCACCGCCACGGCCGCGACCACGCCGCCGTGCGCGCGCACGATAGCGATCGTCTCGCTGACCCGGCCGCCGCGCGTCACGACATCCTCCGCGACGATGAACCGCTCGCCAGGCGAAATCTGAAAGCCGCGGCGCAGGACGAGGCCGTCGGCGCTCTTCTCCGCGAAGATGTGCCGTTTGCCTAACGAGCGACCCACTTCTTGCCCGACCACGATCCCTCCGAGGGCAGGGGAGATGACGGCGTCGGCCTCGATCCCGAGGAGCTTCGCCGCGAGCCGACCGCAGATCTCAGCCGCGATGTTGGTGTGCTGCAGCAGCAGCGCGCACTGAAAAAACTGTCGGCTGTGCAGACCGCTGCGGAGAAGGAAATGCCCGTCGAGCAGGGCGCCGGTTTTGCGGAAGAGCGTGGGGAGATCGTCGGGCATGAGGTGGAAGCGCTTAACGAATCACTCACACATCGCGCAGGGCGCGGAAAGCAGGAATCGCGGCCAAAACGGGGTCGCGAAAAACATTACAGGATTGTCATTTTATGATTGCTTCCCGCGCCGGCAACGATACAAACGGCGCTCGTGCATCCACTACTCCGCGGTTATCCCTTCGCGCGCGTCGCCCTCCTGTCCCTCATCGGGCTTCTTTTTCTGACCACGCCACCTATTCAAGCGCAGGATGCCGTTCGGGCGGAGGCGACCAGCACGGTTGTCGTGACCGGGGCGGAAGTGCCGAGTGCATATGGCGCTCCCGAGTCGTTTTCCCGCGGCCGATTCTCGCCCACGGTCACGGCTTATGTGCTGCCTCCCGGCGCGTTTTCTGCCGCGCTCATCTATCAGGGAACGGCGCTTCGCTTCAATCGCCCTGACCACATGTTGACGCAGGAAGTAGAGGTCGGCTTGCCTTACCGCTTCGGTCTCGCGGTCGAGAACTCCGTCGAAGGGTTTCGTGGCCGCTGGCAGGAACGGACATTCAGCGTGGAAGCCCGCTACGCTCTGGCGGCGTGGAATAAGATTCCGCTCAATCCGACCATCTTTGCCGAGTGGAAGTTCGGTCTGGGCAACGTCCTGCACGACGAAGGTCCACCCGAACCGCTGCCGCCGGGCGAGGCGATCGCATTCTTGAATGAGCTCAGGCCGCTTCCAGACGCATACGAAGTGCGCTTACTTCTCTCGCAGGACTTCGGCAACAAAGTGGAATGGGCGCTGAACGGGTTCTTTGAGCAGGAAGTCGGCGGTGATCGCGGTCGCGAGTATGGCTTCGCGCAGAGCGTGATGGTGCCGGTCCTGTTGCCTCGCGAGCAGCTCAAGGTGGGCGCAGAGATGTTGTTCACGACCTTCACCGACAAGGGAATTCGCGACATGCCCTCCTATCGCTGCGTGATTGGCCCGAGCGTGAGCTGGAAGCTGTCGCGCAACACGCGCTTCGATGTTTCGCCGCTCTTCGGAGTGACTGGCGATTCGCCGCGTGCGTCGGTCTTTGTCGTCTTCTCGATGCTCTTTGGCGGCGGTTCCGGTGGCGGTGAAGCAGAGGCGCCTGCCTCGACTCGAAATCGGTAATCCTCAGCGCCGCAGCGGATCGGTTCGCGGGGCTGCGCGTCTCTTTCTAGCTCTCGTTAGGCGGGAGGAGATCGGGGCGATTCTCGGCCGTACGTTGGCGCGCCTCGCGCTCACGCCAAGCCGCGATCTCGCCGTGATTTCCGGAGAGCAGGACGTCGGGCACTTTCCACTCGCGGAACTCCGCCGGCCGGGTGTATTGCGGCGCCTCGAGCAGGCCGCGCGAGAAGGAATCATCGGCTGCTGATTGCTCATGGCCGAGCACGCCCGGGAGCAGGCGGACGATCGCATCCACTATCACGACGGCGGCGATGGCGCCGTTCGTCAGGACGTAGTCGCCGATCGAAACCTCGGCGTTGGCGAGGTGGGCCGCGACACGATGGTCCACCCCTTCGTAGTGGCCGCAGATAATGATCAGATGCGAGCGGCCGCTGAACTCCTGCGCGCGCGCCTGTGAAAAACTGCGTCCTTGCGGCGTGGTCAGGATGACGAAGCTCTCCGCACCTCGGAGTGACTCGACCGCGGCGAAGATCGGTTCCGGTTTCAACACCATCCCCTGGCCGCCGCCGAATGGCGCATCGTCCACGATGCGGTGCTTATCCATCGTCCAGTCGCGCAAGTTGTGAACGTGCAACTCGAGCGCGCCGCTCGCCTGGGCCCGCTTCATCATGCTCTCTCCCAGCGGCACGCGGCAGATCTCCGGGAAGAGCGTCAGGATATCGATCCGCATCGGGCCAGTATCGGCTGAACTGTCCGCTCCTCACAACTCTGGTCGGAACTCCGCTTGCCGGCCGTCGCAGGACTTCGCTAGAATGGCCGGCGACCTCCTTTGAGCAAACCGGTGCCTACTTCCTTTGCTGACGTCCGTGCGGCCTTCGAGAGCCGCAGCGTGCTGCGCGCTTCGCGGTCTGAGCTGGAG
>JBKJKL010000185.1:0-5927 GCA_046597485.1 Chthoniobacterales bacterium | reverse complement strand
GTGCCGAAGAAGCTGAGGCCGAGCGGCGCACCGTGCACCAGGCCGGCCGGCACCTGGATGATCGGATAGCCGGGCGCGGCCGCGAGCCCTGACGTGCCGAAGATGAAATGGTCGCCGTAAATCAGATCGGTCGACCACGCTGGATTATCTGTGGCGGAGACTACAGCGTCGAGGTTGTAGGTGCTGAGTGCGCGGTCGATTCCGTTCACGCCGGCATCGCGATCGATCGCGAGCGCCTGGTTGTAGGTCAGGCCGTTGAACGCTGGCTGCGGCGTGTCCGGCCCGGTTGCGAGACCCTGCACGAACTCGAAGATATCCTGGTTAAAGAAGGGCATCTCGATATCGGCGTGCGCGTTGTTGAAATCGATCGCGGTCTGGAGCGTGCCCCCAGCCACCGGCACTCCGACGCGTGTCGCGAAGTAAGCCGCGACGTCGTCGCGAAATTCGTAGGCGAGGACGAGAAACTCACCGTTCGCTGGCGGGAAAGTGAAGCCCGCGGCATCGAGATCCACCACGACGGCACCAGCCGCCGTCAGCGCATCGATGGAGGCTTCGAACGCGTCCAGGACAGATTGCGGTGTCGGCACAAACGGATCGTAGCCGTTCAAGCCCGCGCGAGTGACACCGAGCCGTGCGCCGCGCAGTCCGTCCGGATTGAGGAAGGCGGTGTAGTCGCTCGGGATATTCGTCGGGCGCGGGTGTCCCTGAAAGCCGAGTGGGACGGTGTCGGTCGCAGGGTCGCGGCCGTCGGAAGTCTTGCTCTGCACCACGCTGAGCGCGATGGCCGCATCGGCCACGGTGCGGGTGTGAGGCCCGACCGTATCCTGTGTATGCGAAATCGGCACGACGCCGGCTCTACTCACCAGCCCGACCGTTGGTTTTAGGGCGACGACGCCATTGGCATTGCCGGGGCAAACGATGCTTCCATCCGTCTCGGTCCCGAAGCTGATCGCAGCAAAATTGGCCGAGGCTGCCGCGCCGGAGCCGGCGCTCGAGCCGCAGGGATTGCAATCGAGTGCGTAGGGGTTGTTGGTCTGGCCACCGCGGCCGGACCAGCCGCTGGTCGATTCGAAAGAGCGGAAGTTAGCCCATTCCGAAAGATTCGTTTTGCCGAGAATGACCGCACCGCCCGCGCGCAGCTTTGCCGCGACGGTCGAATCGCGCTGGGCCGGCTGGCCAACAAGCGCGAACGATCCGGCGCTGGTCTGCATCCGGTCGCCGGTGTCGATATTGTCCTTCAGGAGAACCGGGATGCCGTGCAGCGGGCCAAGGATTCGACCCTGGCGGCGAAGACGATCGGCGTATGCCGCCATCGCGAGCGCTTCCGGGTTGAGCTCGATGACGGAATTAACGCCTTCGCCGCGTTGATCGAGCGCAGCGATGCGGTCGAGATATTCGCGGGTCAGCTCGCGCGAGCTGAGTCGGCCAGAGGCCATCTCGGCCTGGAGCTGGGCGACGGTGGCTTCGTTATGCCGAGTGGGCACTGGCCCTCCGTCCTTGGCGTGACTGGAAGTGGGGCCGGCGAAGAGCGCGGCGAGAGTAAGGGCGAGGATGCAGTGCTTCATATTGTTGGGACCTTTCACCATGTATTCGCTCGCGGAGCTCCGTTTGAGTGCTTGTGAATTGCAGCGGTGCGTTGACCTGCAGCGGCGCGCGCCTTAACACCGTGGGCAGTGCAGGAAAACGGAGCGAGACGCGCGAACTGGGGACCATGGCTGGTCGGCCTCGGCGCGGCGCTGTGGGGGACGGAGAGCGCGTGGCGCATCCCGCTAAACGATCTCTTCGACGCGAAGGTCATCGTCTTCTGGGAACACGTCCTGATCATCCTTCTCTTCCTGCCCTTCCTGCTCAAAGGGCTGGGCACGCTTCGCTCGATCACGGGGCGGACGTGGGCCTTCCTCCTCTTTTCCGGATTCGCCGGCTCGGCGGTCGGCACCATCTTTTTCACCCTCGCGCTGAAGAATGGAAACCCGACGGTGGTGAATGTGATCCTGAACATTCAGCCCGTGATTTCGACCCTGGGCGCGTTCCTCATTTTCGGTGATCGGTTGACACCGCGCTTCTTTCTCTTCGGCGCGATCGCGATCGTCGCCGGCATCTTCCTATCCGTGGAGCATCCGGGGATGATCGGCGTCTCGTTAGGCGAAGCCGGGCTGACCATTGGCACCGGTTACGCGCTCATTTGCGCAATCTTCTGGGGGCTCTCCACCGTAGCTGGCCGCGGAGTCATGACCGGGATGCCGCTGCGGCTCGCCGCCGGGTTGCGGGTGGTCGTTGGCCTGGCCTGCATGACGGCGATCCTCGCGGCCTACGGCCAACTCAACGCCGCCGCCCTTTGGCCACCCGCCGCGCAGGCGGCGCCGTTCACCGCCCTCGGCGCGATGTTTCTCCTCGCCACCATCTCCGGCGGCATCCCGCTGCTGATTTACTTCGAAGGGCTGCGCCGGACCCGCGCCTCCACCGCAGGCTATTTCGAAATGATGCAGACCCTGGCTGCGGTCGCGATCACGTGGGGCTTCTTTCACGCCGCACTCCATCCGCACCAGATCGTGGCTGCGCTCATCCTGATGGCGGCCGTCGCGCTGGTGCAGCGCGCGCAGGCCAAAGTGGAAGGCGATCCGGTCATCCATCGCCCGCAACTGGCGGAAGCGAAGGCGCGCAGCTAGTCGTTCTTCGCTACTTCAGCAGGTAATCACGCAGGAACTGCACGGTGGCGTAGAACTGGAAGTCGGCGTTCTTCTTTTTCTGGAAGCCGTGGCCTTCGTCCTTGCCCACCAGATACCAGACCGGCGTGCCCTGTCCCTTGAGCGCGGCTACGATCTGGTCGGCCTCTGATTTCGGCACACGCGGATCGTTCGCCCCCTGCACGACAAACATCGGTTTCGTGATCTTGGCCACGTTGTTCAAGGCCGCGATGCGTTCCATGAACTCGGCCGTCGCCGGGTCGCGCTCATCGCCATACTCCGCGCGGCGTAGATCGCGCCGGTAGCTCTCGGTGTTCTTGAGGAAGGTCGCCAGATTGGAGATGCCGACGACGTCGAGCGCGCAGCGAATGCGGTCCGCGTAATTGCTCGCCACCTGCAGCGTCATGAAGCCGCCATACGATCCGCCGGTGACCATGACGCGGTCGGCGTCGAGCCGCGCGCGGGAGGGCACCCAGTCGAGCAGCGCGCTGATGTCCTTGTAGGAATCTTCGCGCTTCAGGCCGTTATCGAGCTGCACGAAGGTCTTCCCGTAGCCAGAGGAGCCGCGCACGTTTGGGAAGAGGACAGCGCAGCCGAGCTCGTTCACGAGGTAGTTACTCCGCCCGAGATAGCCGGGCCGATACTGCCCCTCCGGGCCGCCGTGGATGTTGATGATGAGCGGGCGTTTCCCCGGAAATTTGGTCTCGTTAGGGGAATAGAGGAAGCCGCTGATTTCTTTGCCATCGAAGGATTTCCATTTCACCAGCTCCGGCTGGACGAACTGCGCCGCCGGGATGCCGCCAGTTTCGCTCGCGGTCCAGCGAGCGGTCGCCACCTTGCGATCGGCGATGCCTAACGAGTAAACGTCCGAGGGGGAATGCGCCCCAGCGACGTCGAAGGCGAGGAGCGGATTTCTCTGATGCCAATGCAGGTTGGAGATCACGACCGCGCCGAGCGGCGGCGTGAATTCCGGGTCGGGCATCGGTCGCGCCGCCATCCCCTTTTCCTTCGCCGTCACCTCAAGCAGATGCAGCGTGCCGACGCCGTTTTCGTTCAGTGTGTAGGCGATGAAGTTCCCGTCCCCGCTCAGGTCCCAATCGTCCACGTCGAACTTCGGATTGGGCAGGAGATAACTGTGCTGGCGGCTGGCGAGATCGAGGTAAGCAAGCCGCTGAAATTCCGATTCGCGATCGGTCGTGACGAAGACGCCGTGACCGTTCTTCGCGAAAAGCGCTTTGCCGTAGGCAACCTTCTCGGCGCCTTCGGCCGGCCGTGGCGTGAGTTCCTTGCGCTCGCCGGTGGTGGTGTCGAAGAGCCAGAGGTAGCTCTCATTGATCGAGACGTATTCGACCACGAGCAGTTGCTTGTCGTCCGGCGACCAATCCTCCACCTGCCAGCCGCCGCCCTTTACTTCCGCGAGCAGTTTATCGCTCTTCGGGTCGCGCGGATCTTGCAGGTAAATGTCGGTATCGGCGCCGTTTCGTCGAGTGGAGTTGTAAGCGACGCGATCGCCCTTTGAACTCCAGACCGCCGCGGAATTGCGCGCTTTCCCGTCGGTCAGGAGCGTGACCTCGCCGGTCGCGAAATCGTAGCGATAGTTCTGGCTGAACTCATTGCCGCCCGCGCTTTTCGCAAAGAGAAAGAATTCGCCTTTGATCGGCTCGTAGCTCGCATCCGTCACCCGGTCGGGAAAGAAGGTGAGCTGGGTGCGCGCGCCGAGCGGCTGCGTGACGAGATGCACCTGATTGGTGTCGGCAAAACGCGTCAGGATCAGCGCCTCAGACCGCACCGGATTCCAGCCCGCAAAAGCGGCCGCCCGCGACTCCGTGTAGCGCCCGACTTGGTCGGCGACCTCGGCCGGGATCGCCGGGACGCCTTCCGCGATCAAGCTCTCCGGGACTGCGACCGTCTTGGGCGTCTCCGCGGCGAAGAGGCGCGAAGCGGAAAGAGCAATTGAAACGGCAAGGGTAAGCGCAGCGCGAATGTGCATGGCACAGACGCTGGGCGCTCCACGCGGCCCGGTCAAATTTAAGGGCAGCGCCGCGCCGGAGGAACTCCGCACGATAAAGCGCCGTCTTCGAAGCCATAGCCGACATCGGAGAAAATCGTCGTAGCCACCACCATCGAGCCTCCCACGATCACTATGTTGCCGTCTGGCCTAAATCACGAGCGCGGTTGCATCATCCGCGAAGAAGCGCAGCACTGGTCCGAAATAAAAAGTGACGACGTTCGTCCCGAACGTCGGATCAAGCGTACCGTCGGAACCTGGCGGGCTATCTTCCCGTATGGACGTAAGGTCGCGCCGAGAGGGTAAACGGAGCTGTTACTCTTGGCTGGTGCAATGCAGGCCGTACGCACTCAAGGCAGGGAAATCATCGCCCTGTTTGTTGTTAACCCGATCTACGGTAATGAACTGCCTGACTTTGAACGTACGATCAGGGCGTCACCGGTATTGATCGCTCCGTCCGCGTTTACATCCGAACGGAAGGTGCTGCCGCTGACCGCCGCGCCGGAGCGGTTACGGGTCTGGAGGGCATCGCCAGTATTGACAGCGCCGTCGCCATTGGCGTCGCCGAGGAGAAGGCTCATCGGGACCGCAAGGTCGCCGGTAGTGGCGCCGTTACTGACGGAAGTAAGCCGGATCGTGATGGTCTGCCGGTCGCTGACGTTGCGCAGATTTATCGTGACGGTCTGATTGCTGACGGTCGCTGAGCCAGTGGCTGAACCGTCGGCGCTCTGCACGCTGAGTCCGCCGATGGTGATGGGACTCGAGAATGAGACTACGACTTGTTGATCGCCCGCGGTGGCGCCCGTGCGTGATTCAATCCCCGGCGTGCCGGTCAACGGCAGCGGAACATCGAACGTTCCCGCGCCCCCGTGCGTCTTGCGCGAGACTACGCTCGTCGGCACCGGCGCAAGCGCCGTGTTGAGCGAATAGACAAAGGACTTGCTGGTGTTGTTATCGCCTGTGGCGGTGAAGGTGATGAGGTAGGCTGCGCTCCCATCCGGGCGGAAACGCACCCGCGTGTCGGTAGATTGATTGAAGCCATAAATGCCGAGCGCGGGGTTATAGACGGTGGGATCCTCGAGCTGCAAAGTCACTCGCCAGGATTCATGTCCATCCGCCGTGCTAGCGGAGATGATGTAGCCCGCCATATCGAGCGTGGCGCGGCTGCCGAGGATGAGCTGCGTATTCGCTGGATCCACAATCGGCCCGCCGAAAGTGCCGTTCAGGGTCGCGAG
>JBKJKL010000176.1:0-3101 GCA_046597485.1 Chthoniobacterales bacterium | reverse complement strand
TAGGTCGCGGCCGAGACGAGCTGCGCCACGGCGGCGACGTCGCTCGTTTTGAAGCGACGGCTTTTGCGCAGTTTGCCCGCCTCGTCGAGGTCGCTCACGCGCATGAGCTCGCCGTATTTCCAGACCCACGCGTCCGGATTGTAGGGTCCGACGCGGCGTGGATCGCTCCAGATATGGATGGAGACGAGGCGGTGCGTGAGCGCGGCCGCGATGTGCATCGGGCCGCTATCGACGCTGATCGTGAACGAGGCGACGCGGATGAGACGCACGAGCTCGAGGAGGGTGGTCTGGTTCGTCAGGTCGACGCAGTTGTCCGGCGGATTCGCCATCGGCTGGCCGCGCCCGACGACGACGATGCGCGCGGGCGAGAAAGCCCGGCTGAATTCCTCGATGACCTCGGTCGAAAGCGACTTCCGGCTGCCGCGCGCATAGGGATGGAGGAGGACGAACGGCGGATGCTCGTCGAAGCGTCGGACGAGATCGCCTGTGGGCAGCGGACAACGCAGCGCCTCCGGCGGCGCGGCTCCGGTCGCGGCGGCCAGCTTCAAGTAGCGCTCGATGGCGTGCTCGTGGCGGTTCACCTTCGCGATCTGGTCGTAGAAAAAACGCGAGCCCTCGCGGCTGTCGCTCAGGCCGTAGATTACTTTCGCGCCGCTCAGCTTTGCGATGATCGCGCTCCGGAGCAGGCCCTGGAAATCGATCGCGATATCCGGCTGGAGGGCGCGCGTTTTTTTCAGCCAAGGCCCCATGCTCCGGGGCATGCCGATGCCGCGGAAATCGTCGCGCGGGAAACTGTGGACGTGATCGATGTCGCAATTGCCACGCAGGATGCTGGCCCATTCCGGATTGATCACCCAGGTGATTTCCGCGTCCGGATTGGCATCGCGGATGGCCGCGACCGCCGGGAGCGTGTGCACGACGTCGCCGAGCGAGCTCGGCTTGATGATGAGGATCGATTTACGGCGCGCCACGCAGGGTCTCTCTTCCTCTTTTCTACGACACAACGTGGCGGAAAAGGGAACTAATCAGCGCCCCAACTCGAGCCGTTCGGCGAGGAGGCGCGGCAGCCCGGCGCTGATGATCTTCTTCTGCGTGGTCGCCATGTCGTAACGGATGCGGCGTTGCTCCACCACCTCCCGGTCGGTGTGGTAGATGCAATAGGCGGCGCGCGGGTCGCCATCGCGCGGCTGGCCGACGCTGCCGGTGTTGATGAAATATTTTTTTCCCGGCTCGATCATGAGCTGCTCGGTCTTCACCCGCGTCACGCCGCTGTCGCGGACGAAGGCGCCGGCGACATGAGTGTGGCCGAAGAAGCAGACCGTGGTGTGCTGGTAGGCGAAGCTGGCCACGGCATCCAGGCTGTTGAAGACGTAGCCCCACTCGCCGGGCGTATCGAGGGTGGCATGCACGATGGTGAAATCGCGCACTTGCCGGGTCATGCGCAGTTCGTCGAGCCACTGCTTGTCCTCCTCGGTCAGGTGCTCGCGCGTCCACTCGATCGCGCGCTCGGCCAGTTCGTTGAAATCGCGGGCCGAACGAACCAGGCAGGCCTGCTCGTCGTGGTTTCCCTTCACCACCGGGCAATCAAGTTTGCGGACCAGCTCCACGCACTCGTGGGGGTTGGCGTTGTAGCCCACGAGGTCGCCCAGGCAGACGAAATGCGTGCACTCGTTCTCGTGTGCATCGGCGAGAACAGCTTCGGCTGCCTCGAGGTTGCCGTGCAAGTCACTGAAAATGGCGAAACGCATCCTTTGAAAATTTAGCGCACGTCTTCCGGCGTGCGGTCGGAGGCGGGGATATTGAGCCGCTCTTCGAGGTATTTCAATCGCTTCATGAGGGTGGGGAGCCTTTCCGCTTCGCCCTGCTCGTAGAGCCGCCTCAGCCAGGCGTAGGCTTCCCGCTCGTGTCCGGGGACGTAGGAAAGTTCGTAGGCGGCGAAACGCTCGGCGTAGGCCGGCGCGCCTGGAAGAGCGGCTGCCTTCGCGTAGAACTCGGAAGCGCGCAGGTGGTCGCCCAGTTTCTCCCGGTAAAGGCGCGCCATCGCTTCGTGGAGTTTCGGCTCGCGTGGATTGTTTCGCAGGCCGCGCTCGAGAAATTCCCGGCCGAGCTCGACGTACTCCGCCGCGCGCTCCCGCCGCCGGGCCGCGCTCGGCTCAGAGCGATCGTTCAGCGCGGCGGTGCTCGCGTTCCAAGCCATGTGCCAGGCGCCGAGATCCCAGAAGAGAACGGAGTGCGGCTGGAGCAGTGTCGCCTGGCGGAAGAGGAGCAGGACGCGCGACCATTCTGTCCGCTCCCAGGCCACATGCGCTTGAATGAAAAAGAGATCGCCCAGGACCGAGCGCACGCCGCCGAGGGTCGCGACCACGCCGAGCTGCGCGATCTGCCCGGCGACGCCGACGTCCGCCGGGATTGCATTGAGCTGATGCTCTGCCCGCGCGCGGAAAACTGCGTGCTCCAGCGGAAGCCGGGCAGCGCCGAAGCCGAGCAGCCCGAGCGAGACGATGAGCACGCGGGTCATAGTTCGCGCCGGGCAAAGGAGACGATCGCGAGCAGCGCATAGACGACGAGGTAAAACCCGCCGAGCCCGATCGACTCCAGCAGCAGGCGGGTCGGGATCGCGGCACCGGCGACCACCTGTTCGCTGAAATCAAAGAGCTGCAGGTCGGGAAAGATGAGCGCAACGCAAGCGAGGAAGAGGCGCGTCGGCCAGCCGGCCACTTGTTCCTGGAGCCAGAACTCGCGCGCTGTCCCCTGCAGGTGGCCGATGAAGTAAACAAAGACCGCAACCACGATGGTGAAGAGGTTCGAAGTCGCGAAGGTGGAAATGAGCAGGGTCGCCGCCGCGAGTACGGCTGCCTTCAGAAAAATGGTGCCGATCGCCCAGAGAAGCGGCGGGCTGAAAACCGCGCGGCGGATAGCGTCCGCCGCCGCCAGGTCGCTTGCCGCGGCGGCCAGCGCGGTCTGTTCGCGCAGGTAAAGGAGCAGGAAGAAAAGCGCGCCCATGACGAGCGTGCTGAGCGCGAGCATGGCGAGGACACCAAGTAGTTTGCCGAGCAAGTATTCGAAGCGCACGACTGGCTTCGCGAGGATCGAGTAAACGG
>JBKJKL010000327.1:0-8417 GCA_046597485.1 Chthoniobacterales bacterium | reverse complement strand
CCGGCGCCTCCTCTTCCATGACCAGGGGACCGGAAATGGAGGACTACACCTATCACGTTCCCGTCCTCGGGAGCGAAGTCGTCGAGTTGCTTGCGACCAAACCGGGCGCGCTCGTTCTCGACGGTACCTGCGGCGGCGGCGGACATTCCGAACTCCTGCTTGAAGAAGGCGCCGACGTCCTCGGTCTCGATCAGGACCCGGATGCGATTGAAGCCGCCGGCGAGCGGCTGGCGCGCTTCGGCGGTCGCGTGACGCTTCATCAGTCCAATTTTCGCGAAGCGCCGCAGGTCTTGGACTCGTTAGGCATCGCCTCGCTCGGCGGCACGCTTCTCGATCTCGGGGTTTCCTCGCGCCAACTCGAAAACGGCGAGCGCGGGTTCAGCATTGTGCGGAATGGCCCGCTCGACATGCGGATGGATCCGCGCCGGGAACTGACCGCGGCCGACGTCGTGAACAATTACGGCGAAGAAGAACTGACCCGCATCTTCCGCGATCTCGGCGAGGAACCCGCGGCGCGCCGGATTGCGAGCCAGCTCGTAAAGCAGCGCAAAACGATGGCCTTCCGTGAGACGATGCAGCTCGCGAAGGCGGTCGAGAAGATCGTCTGGCGCCACGGCCGCAAGCATCCCGCGACACAAGTCTTCCAGGCGCTCCGCATGGAAGTGAACGACGAACTCGGCGCGCTCGCCGAGGCCTTGCCCGCGCTCGTCGCGCGGCTCGAGAGCGGCGCCCGCATCGCTGTCATCACCTTCCACTCGCTCGAGGATCGGATCGTGAAGAATCTCTTTCGCGATCGCAGCCGCGAGTTCCTCGACCGGCCGGAATGGCCCGAGCCACGGCCGAACCCCGATTATCAGCTCCGCCTCATCACCGCGAAGCCGGTCGAGCCCTCCGAAGGCGAGCAACGCCACAACCCGCGGTCCCGCAGCGCCAAGCTGCGCGTGGCCGAAAAAATCTAGATGCAACGTAACCGCCGCCAGCAGTTCAACACGATCAATGCTCCCGCGCTTGTCCGCGGCGTTCTTCTCACCGCTTTCATCGCGGTCACCGGCCTTATTTACGTTTACCTCACCATCCAGTCCTACCGCCTCGGCGATCGCAAAAAAGCGCTCGAGACCGAACTGGCCGGCCTGCGCACGCAGAGCGATCTCGCCACCGGCCAGATCACCGCGCTGACCTCGAGCACTGCGCTCCAGCGTCGGGTCAAGGAAGGCTACCTCCGCATGATCCCGATCGCGGAGCACGCCATCGTGCGGCTAAACGAGGGGCCGAGCGCGCCGGCGGAAGATGCCATTCAACCGGTCGCGAATCTGCGCCGATGAAGTGGAACAGCCGCTCGCGTTGCACCGTGGTGTGCGTCGTCTTCGTCGGGCTTTTCAGCATCTTTTCCTTCCGGCTCGTCCACCTCCAGATGGTCATGCACGAGATTTACTCGGACGAGGCTGCCGCCACGCACGGGACGCGGTATGAGATCCCCGCGGATCGCGGCGAGATCTTCGACGCGAACGGCGAGGTGCTGGCGCACAGTCACAAAGTCGACACCGTCGTGCTCAATGCGATTTGGATCACCAATCGCGAAAAGATCGTCCCCGTTTTGAGTAATGCCCTCGATCTGCCGGCGGCGGAGGTGATGGAGAAGCTGAGCAGCGAACGGCCTTACATCGTGCTAAAACGCGGGGTTGCGAAGGCCACGAGCGAGACGCTGCGCCAGCAACTGAAAGCTCTGCACCTCCTGCACGGCGTGACTTTCGAGCCCGAGGCCACGCGCATTTATCCGAACAACTCGATGCTCTGCCACGTCATTGGGTTTACCGATTTCGGGCAGAAGGGCATTCAAGGCGTGGAAGGTTCCATGGAGCAATATCTCCACGGGCAAAACGGCTTCCGCACGACCGAGCGCGACGCCGCCTCACGAGAACTCGTCCTTTACCGCGGAGCGGAACGTGCGCCCCGCCACGGCTACAACGTCCACCTTACGGTCGACCTCGCCCTGCAGAGCATCGTGGAGGAGGAACTCGACGACGCGATCCGCGAGTATCACCCAGAGAAGGCCACGATCATCCTGATGCGGCCGGAGACAGGCGAGATCCTCGCGATGGCGAGCCGGCCAAATTACGACCTGAATGACCGAGCCACCACGAAGGAAGAGTGTAAGAAAAACCGTGCCATCAGCGACGTGATGGAGCCGGGCTCGACCTTTAAAATCGTGACCGCGGCGGCCGCGATCAATGAGAAGAAGGTCTCGTCCGACTCAATGATTTTCTGTGAGAACGGCCTTTGGAATTACGGCGGCCGGCCCTTGCACGACCATCACGGCTACGGCGCCCTCAGCGTGCAGGACATCCTCGTCAAATCGAGCAACATCGGCGCGGCCAAGCTCGCGCTCTCGATCGGCGACCAGAAGTTTTACGAATACATCCGCCGTTTCGGCTTCGGCGAGCAGACTGGCGTCGAACTGCCCGGCGAAAGCCCGGGCCAGCTCCGCGCGCCCACTTCCTGGGCCAAGATCGACATCACCCGCATCTCCATGGGCCACTCAGTCGGCGTCACCCCCTTACAGATGTGCACTGCGATGGCAGTGATCGCGAACGGAGGGAAGCTCGTGACACCCCGCATCGTCAAGTCGGTCACCTCGGCCGAAGGCGAGACGGTGAGTACATTTAAGCCGACGGTTCTACGACAGGTCATCACGCCTGAGACCGCTCAGCAGATCGGGGACGCCCTGCGTGGAGTGGTGAGCGATCGCGGGACGGCCCGGGACGTGGTGGTCCCCGGGTTTACCATTGCGGGCAAGACCGGCACGGCGCAGAAGGTCCGCGAGGGCGGCGGCGGCTATGAGTCGGGGAAATATGTCGTCTCCTTCTCTGGTTATATGCCGGCGGAGAACCCGGCCTTTGTCGCGCTCGTGACCTTGGACGATGCCAAGACGAAGACGCCGGAACAGAACTACGGCGGCACTGTGGCCGCACCGATCTTCGCCAAAATCGCCGCACGCGCCGCGCGCCATCTCGACCTCGTGCCGCGTGAGGAAATCAAGAAAGCCATCCCCGTTGGCCAGCTCGCTTCCGCCAATGCGCCGGGACGTTGAGCGAATCCTTCCGCTTGAACTCGCCCCATGCTCCTGAAAAATCTTCTCAGCGCCATTTCGCCGGGCTCGGTCGTCGGGCCGGTTGACCGGCAGGTCGAGAGCATCGCCTACGACTCTCGCCGAGTAGGGAAGAACAGCCTCTTCGTCGCGCTCCGCGGCGAGAAGACCGATGGCCATAACTTCATCGACCAAGCGATCGAGAAAGGCGCGAGCGTGATCGTGACCGACCGCGTCGCGCCGCAGCCGCGCGCGACCTGCGTGCAGGTGAACGATACACGCCCAGTGCTGGCCGATCTCGCCGCCGCTTTCTACGACCGACCAGTCCGCAAATTAAAAATGGCTGGCGTCACCGGCACGAACGGCAAGACGACGACCACCTTTCTGATCAAGCACATCTGCGATCGCGCCAGCCTGCGCTGCGGCTTAATCGGGACGGTGCGCTACGAAATCGGCGAGCGCATTTTGCCCGCGACGCGGACGACGCCGGAGTCGCTCGACCTGCAGGAGTTGCTCGCGCAAATGGTCAACGCCGGCTGCAAAGCCGCGGCGATGGAGGTCTCCTCGCATGCGCTCGCACAAGAGCGGACGCGCGGGCTCGAGTGGGACGTGGCCGTCTTCACGAACCTGACGCAAGACCATCTCGATTTTCACGGGACGATGGATCGCTATTTCGAGGCGAAGTTGAAGCTCTTCACCCAACTCGCTGGACAGCAGATGAAGAAGAAGCCGACTGCGGTGATCAACACCGACGACCGTTACGGTCAGCGCATGGTCGACCTGCTCGGGAAGGATGTGCCGATCGTCACTTACGGCCTCGGCGCGCGCGCCGATTTTCGCGCTTCCAATTACCGCCCGGAATTCAGTGGCACCTCCTATCAGCTCGAAGCGCACGGGAAGAGCTACCTCGTGCGAGTGCCGTTGATCGGACGGTTTAATGTCGCGAACTCCCTCGCCGCGCTCGCCGCTGCGAACAGCATGGGCGTGAGCTTGCGCGAAGCGATTCTCAGCCTGGCGCGTTCACCGCAAGTGCCCGGACGGCTCGAGGCGGTGCCGGCGAAGCGGCAGTTCCAGGTCTATGTCGATTACGCGCACACGCCGGACGCGCTTCTCAGCGTGCTCAAGACGCTGCGCGAATTGTCGCCGCGGAAACTGATAGTCGTCTTCGGTTGCGGCGGCGATCGCGACCGCGCGAAGCGCCCGCTCATGGCCGCGGCGGTCGATCAGCATGCCGACTTCGGCATCATCACTTCCGACAATCCGCGCAAGGAAGATCCCGACGCGATCATCGCCGAGGTGGAGAAAGGTTACCGCTCGGAGCGCTACGAGAAGATCACCGACCGCTCGCAGGCAATCGCCCACGCCATCCAGCTCGCGCAGCCGCGCGACATCGTCCTGATCGCGGGGAAGGGGCACGAGACCTACCAGGAGTTCGCTGATCACACCATCCCGTTCGACGACGTGCAGCAGGCGAAGCGTGCGCTCGAGAACAATCCAATGGAGTTCGAGTAGATGGAGCCGCACTCCCTCCACCAGCTCGCGCAATTTGCCGGCGGCACGCTCGCGCGCGGCGACGGCGCGCGCGTCATCACGCGCATCAGCACCGATTCGCGCACCATCGAGGCGGGCGATTTTTTCGTGCCGATCCGCGGGGAGAATTTTGATGGGCATCGATTCGTTAGGCAAACTGCTGAGCGCGGTGCCGCGGGCGCGCTGGTGGAGCAGGGCTGGCAGGGTGAGGTGCCGGCGGGCTTCGCGCTCATCCGGGTCGCAGACACACTCGTTGGCTATCAACAGATCGCGGCCGGCTACCGGCAGTCGCTCCGCCTGAAGGTAATCGGAATCACCGGAAGCAACGGCAAAACCTCCACGAAAGACTTCGTCGCCTCGGCTCTCGGGCGCCGGTTCCGCGTCACCAAGACGCAGGGCAATTTGAACAATCACGTCGGCCTGCCGCGCACCATCCTGAGCGCGAGCGCGCAGGACGAGATCGGCGTCTGGGAGATGGGCATGAACCATCCGGGCGAGATCGAGATGCTGGCGCGCATCGCCGCGCCGGATGCCGCGATCGTGACCAACATCGGCACCGCGCACATTGAGTTCATGGGTTCGCGTGCAGCGATCGCGCAGGAGAAGGGCATGCTCGCGGAAGCAGTCGGCGCGGGCGGCACCGTCGTCTTGAACGCGGACGATCCGTTCAGCGAAGCGATCGCGCGGCGGACCCACGCGAACGTGATTCTCGCCGGGGTGGAGAATGGAATGCTGCGCGCCGAGGAAGTGCGACAGAGCGCGGAAGGCTCTGAGTTTACAGCGGTGCAAGGAGCACACCATTGCCGGGTGCAACTTCCCGTGCCCGGTGTGCACATGGTGCAGAACGCGATGCTCGCGATCGCGGTCGCGCGCGTCTTCGGGCTTTCGCTCGAGGAGTGTGCGGCGGGACTCGCGGCCACGCCATTGACCAAGGCCCGCTTGCAGATGCGCCAGTTCCGCGGCGTGCAATTTCTCGACGACAGCTACAACGCGAATCCCGACTCGATGAAGGCCGCGCTCCACACTTTGGTCGAGCTCGCGACCGACGGTCAACGCATCGCCGTCCTCGGCGCGATGGGCGAACTGGGTGCGGAATCGGAACGTGGCCATCGCGAAGTGGGTGAAAGCGCGGCCGAGCTGCGGATTGATCGCTTGATCGTGATCGGCGAAGTCGCAGCTACGATAGCCGACGCCGCGAAGGCAGCCGGATTGCAGAACGTCTCGACGGTCGCGAACGCGCGCGAAGCCGCGGAGCAACTGCTGGAAGTAACGGCGACGGGCGACCTGGTGCTCGTCAAAGGCAGCCGCGCCGCGCGCACTGAGCAAGTCATGGAAGAGTTTGAAAGCCTCAGACCGGCGGAGGTGGGGCGATGATTTTTTATCTCCACCTCTTCAGCAATTCCGTGGGCGGCTTCAATGTCTTCACCTACACCACGTTTCGCGCCGTGGCCGCGGCGCTGACCGCGTTTACTCTTTCACTCATTTTCGGAAATTTCGTCATCCGGAAGCTGATCTCGCTCAAGGTGGGCCAGCCCATTCGAACCGCCGCCGAAGTGCATCGGCTCGCGGAGTTGCATGGCGGCAAACAAGGCGTGCCGACGATGGGCGGCGTGCTCATCATCGGCTCCGTCTTCATCGCGAGCGTGCTCTGGGCGCGCTCCGATAACCGCTTCGTCTGGCTCGCGCTCTTCTCCATGACGGTGCACGGCGCGCTCGGCTTCGCGGACGATTACCTGAAGGTCACGAAGAAGAAATCGGACGGCATCAGCGGCCGGTTCAAACTCGCCGTCCAGCTCGGCGTTGCCATCGTGGTTGGGATCGTTTTCCTGACGCATCCTGCGCTCCAAGTCCAAGCGCGCTCGCTTTATCTGCCGTTCTTCAAAGCGCCGGTGATCGCGAACATGGGGCTCTTTTCCATCGCCTTTTTCGCGATCGTAATCGCGGGCGCCTCGAATGCGGTCAACCTGACCGACGGCCTCGATGGGCTTGCGATCGGTTGCACGATCACGGTCGCGTTTGCCTACGCGCTGCTCTGTTACGCGGGCGGGAATTTCAAGATCGCGGAGTATTTGCAGGTCCCGTTTTATCCCTTCACCGGCGAGCTGGCGGTTGTCTGCTCCGCGCTTGTCGGCGCCGGGCTTGGCTTTCTTTGGTTTAACTGTCATCCAGCCAAAATCTTCATGGGCGACACCGGCTCGCTTGCGATCGGCGGGCTGATTGGCGTGGTCGCGATCTGCTGCAAACAAGAACTGCTCCTCGTGGTAGTCGGCGGGGTTTTCGTGATCGAGGCCGTCTCGGTCATCCTCCAGGTCCTTAGTTTCAAGCTGACGGGGAAACGCATCTTTTTGATGTCGCCCATTCATCATCACTTCGAGTTGAGCGGCTGGCAGGAGAACACGGTCATCGTCCGGTTTTGGATTCTCTCCATGGTCTTCGCGCTCCTCGGGCTCGCGACCCTGAAGCTGAGGTAACCGATGGACTCGATATCTCTCTTTCGATCGAATCTTGCAGCGCGAGCACGCGACTTCGGAACACGGCCGTCCCGGCTGTGCGGCCGCCGGGCGGTTTTTGTCCTCCTATCACTTCAGCAGGCGAGACGCCTGCTTGCCGCACAGCCGGGACGGCCGTGCTCCACTTGTTAGGCATGCGCTACACCGATCGAAAAGTTGCCGTCCTCGGAGCGGGCCTGAGCGGCACCGCCGCCGCGCATTTGCTCAAGGACGAAGGCGCCTCCGTCACGGTGCTCGATAGCGCGGAGGAGCAGACGATCCTGAAGACGACGATCGAAGGCATGCGGGCGCGCGGGATCGAGGTGATCTGCGGCCCGGAAGCAGAACGTTTCGCGAGCTACGTGGAGATGGTCGTGCTCAGTCCCGGGATCGATCCGGTCACGCCGCTGGCGCGCAACTTCTCCGCGCGCGGGGTGGAGATGATCGGCGAGCTTGAGCTCGGCTGGCGCTCGGTTACGCAGCCGGTCATCGCGATCACGGGCACAAACGGGAAGACGACGACGACAGAACTTCTCTCGCAAATGCTGAACGCCTGCGGGCAGCGGACGATCGCCTGCGGCAACATCGGCAAGCCGCTCTCCGAGGTGGCGCGCGAAGGCCGCGACCTCGACGTCCTGACGGTCGAGGTGAGCTCGTTCCAGCTCGAGACGATCACCAGTTTCCGGCCGGCGATCAGTGTCTGGCTGAACTTCGCGCCTGACCACCTCGATCGTTATCGCTCGTTAGGCGAATACCGCACGGCCAAGCTGCGCATCTTCGATTACCAGACGAGCGACGACGTCGCGGTGGTGAACGCGGCCGAGGATCTGCCCGCCTTTCAGCCGCGGCGTGTGACCTTCAGCGCGTATGAAGATCATGCCGATTTCCGCCTCGCGGACGGCGCGATCGTTTACCGCGGCGAGCCGGTCCTGCGGCTCGACGGGACAAAGCTGCGCGGCCTGCACAACACCGAAAACCTGATGGCGACGCTCGCGGTCGGCCTCACCCGCGGTCTCACTTTCGAGCAGATGGTGCCGCCGCTGCGCGAGTACAATCCGCGCCCGCACCGCCTCGAGCTGGTGCGCGAGTTAAACGGTGTCATCTACATCAACGATTCGAAAGCGACCAACCTCCACGCGGTGGAGAAGGCGCTCCATGCGCAGACGAAGCCGATCGTGCTGGTCGCCGGTGGGAAAGACAAAGGCTTCGAGTACGGCACGCTCACGCCGCTCGTGCGCGAGAAGGTTCGCGCGGTGGTCTTGCTGGGCGAGATGGCGGCCCGCATCTGCCGCGACTGGAGTGATGCGGTGCCG
>JBKJKL010000314.1:0-2517 GCA_046597485.1 Chthoniobacterales bacterium | reverse complement strand
GAAGCTCACCTCGCTCATTTCCAAGGCGCGGACCTGTTGCATTTTCACGAATCAGATCCGCGAGAAAATCGGCGTCATGTTCGGCAACCCGGAGACAACGCCGGGCGGCAAGGCGCTCAAGTTCTACGCCAGCGTGCGCGTGGACATCCGCCGCATCGGCGCGATCAAACAGACCGATGGCGTGGTCACGGGCAATCGCACCCGCGTGAAAATCGTGAAGAACAAAGTCGCGCCGCCCTTCACCGAGGCCGAGTTCGACATCATGTATAACGAGGGCATCTCCACCACCGGTTCACTTTTGGATCTCGCGCTGGAGAAACAGATCGTCGAGAAGCGCGGTTCGTGGCTCAGCTACAAGGGGTCGCAACTCGCGCAGGGACGAGACGCGGCCAAGGAAGTGCTGAAGAATGACCAGGCGCTCTATGCGGAAATCGAGATCGCAGTGAAGGCGAAGCTCGATGAGGAAAAGAAGTAGCGCTCGTTAGGCCGCCGCTGCGCGGCAATGATTTTTTCGTTCGAAATCGAGCGGCTCCTCCACCATGCCGTGATTGGCGCCCACCGTCTCGCGGATTGCGCGAAGGCGTCGTCGAGGGTCTCTAGGTTGGCGGCAGCGCCTCGTGCGCTCCGGTCTTTACCGCAGGCGCTCCTGCGGTAGCTTCGCCCGCCATGACCAGCGCCGAGATTCGCCATAGCTTCCTCGATTTCTTTCGCGAGAAAATGCACACCATTGTGCCTTCCTCCTCGCTTCTGCCGGACTCGCCCAATCTCCTTTTCACGAACGCGGGGATGAACCAGTTCGTCCCGATTTTCCTCGGGCAACAAACCGCGCCCTGGCAGCCGCCGCGCACCGCCGACACGCAGAAGTGCATCCGCGCTGGTGGCAAGCATAACGACCTCGATGACGTTGGGCTCGACACCTATCACCACACCTTTTTCGAGATGCTGGGGAACTGGAGCTTCGGCGATTACTTCAAGAAAGAGGCGATCGAGTGGGCTTGGGAACTCGTGGTCGGGCGCTGGGGACTTCCGCCGCAGCGGCTCTACGCCACCGTTTACAAACCGGGCGTCGGCGACCCGAGCGAGTTTGACCAGGAAGCGCACGACCATTGGGCTCGCCTCTTCACGGAGGCGGGGCTCGATCCCGCAGTGCAGATCGTAAACGGAAACAAGAAGGACAACTTCTGGATGATGGGCGACACCGGCCCGTGCGGTCCGTGTTCCGAATTGCACATCGACCTGACGCCGCTCGGCGACACGAAGGGCTCGCTGGTCAACATGGGCGATGCGCGTTGCATCGAGATTTGGAATCTTGTCTTCATCCAGTTCAACGCGAACGCAGACGGCACTTTCGTCCCGCTGCCCGCGCGACATGTCGATACCGGGATGGGTTTCGAGCGCGTCACCGCCATGATTCAGGGGACGGAAAACTTCAGCGATTTTTCGCGCCTCATCTCGAACTACGAGACCGATGTCTTCCGCCCGATCTTCCACGAGATCGAAAAGCTGAGTGGGAAAAAATACGGCTCCACGCTGCCGAAATCCGGCAGCACCGGCGAGACGGAGCAGGAGAAGATCGACGTCGCCTTCCGCGTCATCGGCGATCACATCCGCACCCTTAGTTTCGCGATCGCTGACGGCATCCCGCCGAGCAACGAAGGCCGCGGCTACGTTCTCCGCCGGATCCTGCGACGTGCGGTCCGCTACGGGCGGACGCTTGGCTTCCACGAGCCGTTCTTTTCCGGACTCGTGGATGTGCTCGCCCGCACGATGGGCGACGTTTTCCCAGAGCTGAGCACGAAGCAGCAGATAGTGGAGGAAACGATTCGCCGCGAAGAAGAGTCGTTTAACAAGACGCTCGATCGAGGGATCGCCCTCTTCGAAGCGGAGGTCGCGGCCTCGGGTAGGGTGGGCGTCCCGCCCGCCGGTTCGGGCATCCTGCCCGAACGCACTTCCACCTCAACCACCGGCGCGAATTACACCCGTCGCCGGCGCCTCCCGCATTTCGAACAACCTTGGGCGATCTACGCCCTGACGATCTCCACCGCCGGAGGTCGGAAGCTGCAACCAAGGGCACGCACGATTGTCCTCGATGCCCTGCGCCATTTCGATAACTCGCGCTACGACCTTATCGCCGCGTGCGTGATGCCGGATCATGTCCACGCCCTGCTTCGCCCATGGGTTAAGGAACAGGACGAAGAAGGCGAGGCAGTTTTTTGGTCGATCGGCGAACTGATGCATTCGATCAAATCTTTTACCGCCAAGGGGATTAATAAGGCTGAAGGGACCACCGGAGTTGTCTGGGAACAGGAACGGTTTGACCGTTATGTTCGCGGAGATCGGGATTTGGAAGAGAAGTTCCGCTATATCATCAGCAATCCGGAGCGGGAGGGACTGGGGGTGGAATACCCTTGGGTTTGGACGCAGGAAGTTCGTTCGGGCAGGATGCCCGAACCGGCGGGCGAGACGCCCACCCTACCCGAGAGCGGCACGATCTCGGGCGAATTTGCGTTTCGTTTG
>JBKJKL010000222.1:0-2742 GCA_046597485.1 Chthoniobacterales bacterium | reverse complement strand
CCTGGGCGATAACCTCTGCGTCGTCGCGCCCATCGGGCTCTTCTTTGGACGGTGCGCGAACTTTATCAATGGCGAGCTCTATGGCCGCGCCGCGCATGTCCCATGGGCAATGCAGTTCCCGAAAGAGTTGGTCGATTCCGGGAACGAAGCGCTCGCCGATCGGGCCGTCGCGCTCGCGCATCAGGTCAATCCGCTCATCACCTCGCCAGAGCAGATTCTCGAGGCCTTCCCTGCCAGCCGGCAGCTCGAGCCGATCCTGCGCTCCGTCCTCACTCCGCGGCATCCATCGCAGATTTATGAGGCGCTCGTCGAAGGCTTCCTCCTTTTCCTTATCCTTTGGTTTGTCCGGACACGCATGCGGCAGCCAAACGGCGTCATCACCGGCCTCTTCCTCTCGGTCTACGCGATCGGCCGAATCGTCGTGGAATACTTCCGCGAACCGGACGCTTCCATGATTGGCATCTTTACTCGCGGACAGTTCTTTTCCTTCTTCCTCATCGCGCTCGGCATCGCCTTTATCGTGCAGGCGAAGCGGCAGCCGGCCTACCCGCGGAAGCTCTAGCCCTTTCTTCTTCGGCCGCTTTCCGCTATTGCTTCGGCAAGTTGGTCACGTCACTTTCATTTCTCGCCACTGGCGGTCTGACCTTCGCGCTCGAGCACGCCACGATCGCGGGGAAGTGCGTGCTCGCAGTGCTCCTCGTCGGGTCGGTCTTTAGTTGGGCGGTCATGATCACGAAGATGCGCGTCGTGCGTTTCGCGCGAAAACAAACGGCCCGTTTCCGCGCCGCCTTCCGTCTCGATCGGCAGCCGCTGCGCATCTTCGAGAGTCACGCGCGCTTCCCTGGCTCGCCTCTTTTTAATGTCTACCGCGCTGGCTGCGAGGAGATGACCTTCCACTTGTTAGGCTCGGCCGAGGTGGACGAAACTTTTCGCGCCCGGCTCGAGAGCGCGGACAAAATTTCTCCCGCGCAAATGGGCTCTGTGACCGCCGCGATGGAACGCGCCGTGGGTGAAACCGCGCTCGGGCTCGAGACGCAGATGATCCTGCTCGCGACCGCGGTCAGTGGCGCGCCCTTCCTTGGTTTGCTCGGCACGGTCTGGGGCGTGATGGACGCCTTCACGGATGTGGCCGTGGCGGGCAGCGCCACATTGCCGACCCTCGCGCCCGGTGTCAGCGGCGCGCTTGTCACGACCGTGACCGCGCTCTGCGTCGCGATCCCGGCGATGTTCGGCTACAACTTTCTCGTCACCAGCATCCGCAGCCTGATCGTCGAGATGGATAATTTCGCGGCCGAGCTCGCCTCCGAGTTCGAGCACAAATACGTCGATCACGACAACGCGAAGACCTTCCGCCGATGAAGCGTTACTCAAAGCGCGACAGCCTCTCGACCCTGAGCGAGATCAACATTACACCGCTCCTCGATCTTGCCTTCGTTCTCCTCATCATCTTCATCATCACGACGCCGCTGCTCGAGAATCGTGTCGACCTCGCCATCCCGACGAGCGGCGCGGCGAACGCGGCGATCGATCCCACGCGCGTCCAGACGGTCTCGATCGATCGGAACGAGGTGATCATTTTCAACGGGGAAGCGGTCGATGCCGAGACGCTGCTCGCGCGCCTCACGAGTGCGAAGGTGGCCAACCCGGAGGTGGCGGTTGTCATCCGTCCCGACCGGGAGCTGCCGGTGCAAAAGTTAATCACGCTCATGGATGTGATGCAGCGCGCGCAGATCACGCGCGTCGGCATCGCCACCACCGCGGAACCGCGCTAGGCGATGCCGCGCAACCTGCCTTTCTGGCGCAACGCGATCATCATCGCAGTCGTTCATCTCGTCGTCTTGGCCGGTCTTCTCCGTTGGAACGGAAGCGCGAAAACGCCCGAATTGAAAAACGTCGTCTGGCTCGATGCGAGCGCGCTCGCCGCCGCGCCGGCGGAAGCCATCTCGGACGCCGCGAGTGTCGCGGAGCCCACGCCGACGCCGGAGCCCTCGCTCCCGCCGATGGAAGATCCGCTCACGATGCAGACGCCGCCGCCAGCCGAGGAAGCAACGCCGGCTCCGACGCCCGAGCCGACCGCGAAGCCGCGACCAACTCCTCAACCAACGCCAAAGCGCGCAAAGACGACTAAGAAAGAGCCGCGCCCTACGCCCGAGCCCACCGCGAAGAAGACGTCGGCAAAAACGCGCACGGAAGCCAAGCCAAAGCCATCCGCCGCGCCCGCGGCTTCCGGTGAATCGACCGGCAACAGTGGTTCCTCCGGCCCTAGCGGCGGCGCCGGCGGCATCGCGGAAGTCGGCTGGTATGGCGACATGTTGCACGACCGTTTCAATCGCGCCTGGGAGCAGCCGACCACGATCGGAGGCTCGGCCGCGAAGTTGCGCGCTCTCATCCATCTCCGCATCGAGCAAGACGGCCGCGTCACCGAGTTTCGGCTGGCGCGCACGTCAGGCAACGTGGTGGTTGATGAATCGATCCAGGCCGTTGGCGGCCGTGTCACGCGGGTCGATCCTCCGCCGGCCGCATTGCTTAAGGGTGGCGCCTACGAATTAAACATCACCTTCGATTGGAGCGGGCGTTGAGATTCCGTTGCGCTTCCGTCGCGTCCCCTCATCATTCGCGGCGTGAGCTGGTTTAAAAAGGAACGCCGTCCTGCTTCCATGGAGGAAGCGATCATGGCGGCCGACGCGATCTACGAGCCGTTCGTCAAGAAAGGGAGCGAGGATCCGTATCACGCCACCCTGC
>JBKJKL010000191.1:0-17637 GCA_046597485.1 Chthoniobacterales bacterium | reverse complement strand
GCTCTTCGGGTGAAAGTTTCTCCAGGCCAGCGGCGGCGTAGGCTTTCGGCGACATCGCTTTTTCCACGCCAGGAAAGTCGGCCCTCGCGCAGGCGCAAAACGCGGACTTTCCCGGCGTGGAAAAAGCGATGTCGCCGAAAGCCTACGCCGCTGCCGGCCTGGAGAAACTTTCACCCGAAGAGCGCGCGCGCTTGAACGAATTTATCCGCAGCTACGCCGCCTCGACCAACCAGGAAGCAGCCAAAATCGCCGTGGAAGGCGCGGTGAAGGACAACAAGATTGCTTCGCAACCGCAGGTGATCGAGAGCCGCATCGTGGGCCCTTTCCGCGGCTACAACGGCCGGAGCCGATTCGCGCTCGAGAATGGCCAAGTCTGGGCGCAGTCGCAGCAGGTCTCAGCCGCCTATCCGCCGGTCGATTCACCGCCAGTCATCATCGTGAAAGCCGGCTGGGGCCACCGCATGTATATCCTCGGCGGCGGCAACATCCGCGTCTCGCGCCTGAAATAAGGCGGCGCGCGCCTAGATCTGGTGCAGCGCGACGCTGCTCCCGACCCACGTCTTGTTCTGGTTGAACTTGACCCCCATCATCGCGCCCTGACTCATCCGGACGAGGTTGTTCACGAGCAGCGGCTCGCCGTTCTCTGGCCAGATGAACATCATCCGCAGCTCCGCCTTCGACATGTTCCCATCGGTCGTCGGCAGGAAGGCCGCGTAGGTCACCTTCTCCTGCAGGATCCAGGCGTGCGGGTCGGGTAGAGCGTCGAGTTTTTCCTGCGTCGGCTCCAGGTCAACCCCGAGCCCGGAGAAGGAGTAGAGCGGCTTCAGGACGAAATCCGCCAGTGCTTCGCCGCGCGGGAACTTGTCCGCGAAAAAGGCGCGCGAAGTATATTTCGTCTTCAGGAACGGCAGCGAATGTTTGCTGATCCGGAAATACCAATTCGGATGGCCGACCCACTTCGCATCCACCTCATGCTGGAAGCTGAAGCCGAAACTGAGATCCGGCCGGCGCAGAAGCTCATCGAAGATGACCCGGTTATAGATGCGCTCGATCCGCACCTCGCGCCCCTCGCGCATATAGAACAGATCGCGATTGCGCCGCGTCACGTCCGTGAGACCGACAGTGCTGATGCCGAGGAGCGTCTCGGTGCAGGCGAAATCGATCCGCGTGTTCTGTTTATCCGGCTCGATCTCGAGCAGGACCACCTGCTCCGGATCGGCGTCGCCGATAATCACCTTCCGCAGGAGTTCGCGATACGACTGGTCGTTGAGGCCGTTGAAGAAGGGATGCCAGTCCGGCGTGATCGTCGGATACGCGTGCCGCATGCTGTGCGCGAGCAGGACCTGGAAGGCGTAAAGGCTGGGGAATCCCTGGAGTTCGATTAGCCGCGGCGTGAGGCGGCCGTCCTCTTCGCAGATGGCAAAGTCGACCTGGAGGAAAATGGGATGCGGTGGTTCACCCGGCACTGCTAGTCCGGGCGGGATCGATGTTTTGGCGTGGCGAGCAAACTCCGGCGTGCGAGTCAGCGCGACGATTTCCTCCGCGGCGCTTTGCACTTCCTCGGCAAACTCGCGAGTGAGGAAGATCGGCGTCTCGCCGACGCGGAAGTCGACCGGCCAGCGCTCCGTCTCGTTCGCGATCCGGAGCATCTCGGCATAACGCTCGGCCGAAAAGTCGGCATTAAACCGGTCGCGCATCTCCGGGTGCATGCCTCGGAGTATGGGAGAAGACGGCGGCAACGCCATCGGAAAGTCTCGCCCGCCGCGGCGACGGCGGCATTGCTTCCTCTTGCTCGTTTTTCGAAATATTGCGACTCTGGAAGGCGCGTGGCCAAACTGTCGCCCGCTCCCCCTCCGAACTATGAACTTCCGCGCCCTTTTCGCGCAGCGTCATCGCACCCTGCTCTTACTCACTCTGCTCGCCCTCAGCGCTCCCGCATTGGTCCAGGCCGGCTCCGCGCTCTCGTTCGATGGCGTGAAGGATTACGTCACCTTCGGTTCCACCTCGGCTCTAGGCGCGACGAATTTCACCATCGAAGTCTGGTTCAAGCGCCAGGGTGCCGGCGTCAGCACCTCCACCGGCTTCGGTGGCATCGACGCCATCCCGTTGGTCGCGAAAGGCCGCGCCGAAGTCGACGGGACCAACCAGGACATGAATTACTTCCTCGGCCTCCGCCCGAGCGATAACGTCCTCATCGCTGATTTCGAAGAAGGCGCGACCGGCACGTCGCCCGGCTTGAATCATCCTGTCGCGGGCCACACGGCGATCTCGAACGGCGTTTGGTATCACGCCGCCGTCAGCTACGACGGCTCGCGCTGGCAGCTCTTTTTGAATGGCGCGCTCGAGACGGAGTTGATCGTCGGACAACCGCCTCGCGCCGATAGCATCCAGCACGCGTCACTCGGCTCCGCGCTCAATTCGAGCGGCGCGGCCGCCGGTTTCTTCAACGGCGTGCTCGACGAAGTGCGCATCTGGAATTACGCCCGAACCGCAGCGGATATCGCTGCGAACAGGGATTTCGAGATCACGAGCGCGCCCGGCTTGATCGGCCGCTGGGGTTTGAATGAAGGCGCCGGCACCAGTGTGACCAGCAGCTCGGGCACCGGCGTCATCGGCACTCTGGTCAACGGTCCACTCTGGACGAGCGGCTTCTTTGTCGCCGCCCCTCCGGTCGTGACCCGCGGTCCTTACCTGCAAAACGGCAGCGCGAGCAGCATCACCGTCCGCTGGCGCACCGATCAACCGCCCAACAGCCGCGTCCGTTTCGGCACCGCGCCTGGCAGTTTGATCTTCAACGCCGATGACGCGGCGGTGACGACCGAGCACATCGTGCGGCTCACCGGTCTGGGCGCGGGCACGCTCTATTATTACTCGGTCGGTTCCACGGCCACGACCCTCGCGAGCGGGGCCGACTTCACTTTCCAGACTGCGCCGCCAATCGGCTCCGCGGTGCCCACGCGCATCTGGGCGATCGGCGATTCAGGCGAGGGCACGCCCGCGGCCGCGGTCGTGCGCGACGCCTACCAGACCTACACCGGCATACGCGGGACAAACGTTTGGCTCATGCTGGGCGACAACGCCTACGAGAACGGCACCGACGCCGAGTATCAGACCACGATGTTTAACATGTACGCGCAGCCGCTGCGCGGGAACGTCCTCTGGCCAACGATCGGCAATCACGACACCGCGCAATCGGCTACTCCGCCGACCAGCCTGCCCTATTTCAACATCTTCACCCTGCCCGCGAACGGCGAAGCCGGCGGTGTCGCCTCCGGCACGAACCGCTACTACTCGTTCGACTACGGCAGCGTTCATTTCGTCTGCCTAGATTCGATGACATCGAGCCGCCAGACCGGCAGCGCGATGCTCACCTGGCTGCAGAACGATCTCGCAGCTACAACGCAGAAGTGGGTCATCGCCTACTGGCACCACGCGCCCTACTCGAAAGGCATAATCGACTCCGACACGGATCCGAATTCCACCGACATGCGAAGCAACGTCCTCCCGATCCTGGAAAGCCGCGGAGTCGATCTCGTCCTCTGCGGGCACAGCCACGATTACGAGCGAAGCTTCCTGCTCAACGGCCACTACGGATTCTCCGGCACGCTCACGAGCGCGATGATCTTGAATGGCGGCAACGGTCGCGAAGACGGCAGCGGCGCCTACCTAAAACCGGCCGGCCTGAGTGCGAACAAAGGCACGGTTTACGTCGTCGCTGGGAGCGCATCGGAAACGTTGCTCGGCCCGCTCAATCATCCCGCGATGTACGCTTCGTTCGCGCGGCTCGGCTCGCTCGTGATCGATGTTGATGGCAACCGCCTCGACGCGCGCTTCCTCCGCGAGACCGGCGTGATCGACGATTACTTCACCATCCGAAAGGAAATTCCCGCCAACGCGCCGCCGAGCGTGAGCCTAACGAGTCCGGCGCAGAACGCGACCTTCACCGCGCCCGCCTCGGTCACGATCACCGCGGCCGCTTCCGATGCCGACGGCACCGTGCAAAAGGTGGACTTCTACGCGAATGGGCAACTGCTCGTTAGCCGCACGGTCGCACCCTGGACCTACGTCTGGTCAAACGTGCCCGCCGGCAGCTACTCGCTCACCGCCGTCGCGACGGATAACAGCGGCGCGAGCACGACCTCCGCGCCGGTCGCGATCACGGTGACTGGAGTCGCCGCCCCGGCGTCGCCGAGCAGCCTGACCGCGAGTGCCATCTCGAGGAAGCAGATCGATCTTGCCTGGACCGACAACGCCGCGAACGAAACCGCGATCAACGTTTACCGGTCGAACGACGGAACCTCCTTCAACAAGATCGCGACCCTGGCGGCCAACAGCACGAGCTACTCCAGCACCGGCCTGACCTCGCGGCGCACCTATTACTACCAAGTGACCGCCTCAAACAGCGCCGGCGAATCAGCGCCCTCGAACACGGCCGTTGCGACTACGAGGTAGCGCTCGGATTTTTCGGAGATGAAGCGTCGGCCCGCGACTCCCGCTGTCTGCCCGGTCTGCGGGGACGATGTGCCGCCGCGCGCGCTGGCCTGCCCGGAGTGTGGCGCGGATCACACCAGCGGCTGGCGAGAAGACGCGGAGGCCTACGACGGGCTCGATCTGCCGGGCAGCGGCGACTTCGATTACGAGGAGTTCACGCAGCGAGAATTCAGCCGCTCGCCGAAGCCCAGCGGGATCAAGCCCATCTGGTGGCTGACCGCGATCGCGCTGCTCGTTCTGTCACTGCTCTACTTTATCTCGACTCGTTAGGCGCAGCCTACTCGTTCATCGCTTCGCCCGTCCCGCCGATCTCGGCTGGGAAATCCTTCAGCTTCGGCAGGCCGTCCTTCATCGGCAGGACGGTCTCTTCGTAGTTAAGATGGACCGATGGCTTGAAGGCGAGCGTCGGGATAATGCCTGCGTAAACATCCGTCAGCCCAAGCCCGGCGTGGTCGGTCATGACGTTACCGCCGCATTTCGTGCAGAAGCGGCGCACGCTCATGTCCGACGACTTGAACTGGCCGAGCGCATCCGCTCCATCGGTCACACGGACATCGCCCTCCTTCCAAAGAGTGAAGGCGTTGACCGGCGCGCCGGAGTAGGAGCGGCAGGCTTCGCAATGGCAGTAGCCCATGTCGACCGGGTCGCCTTTCACCTCGATCGCGACTGTTCCGCAAAAGCACTTTCCTGAATGTGTCATCTTTGTCTCTCCTTACAGGGGTTGAAATAAAACGGTGTGGTTGAATTGCCATCGTGCCGATCGGCCGTGACCGCGGAAAGTCTCTTTTTGCCAAATCGTCCCGGACGCGGTGCATCTCTCCCGTACGGCGCAGACGATCAGTGAATGTGAACCTCTACTCCCTCATCTACCTCAGCCGCGCGACCGCGGAACCTACGGAGCCAGAGTTACGCGAGTTGCTCCGGATCAGCCGGCTGAATAACGAGCGGGACAACCTCACCGGCATGCTTCTCTTTAAGGAAGGCCGCTACATGCAGCTCCTTGAGGGACCTAAGGAAGCCGTCTGCGCCACCTTCGCCCGCATCGCGAGCGATCCGCGGCACGACGACACCACCATCCTGTTCGAGGGCGCGATCAAAGAACGCGATTTCGAGGATTGGTCGATGGGCTTTCAGACGCTGGAAGGCGAAAGCGCCCGCGCCATCCCGGGCTTCTCGCCTTTTCTCGACGCGGAGTTTTCCGTCTTCGAATTCGCTTCCGATCCGTCGCGCGCCCATCAGCTCTTTCGCATCTTTCGGCGGATGTGAGCGCGCCTCCTTCTCGGTCGAGCCGCTTTAGTCAAAACGGTCCGCCGGCAGCTCGACGCTGATCGCGCGGATGGTCTCCGCCGCTGCGGGTTCCTGCGTCCGATACGCTTCCCACACACTCTCCGTCCAAGTGTGGATCGCAGTGTCGCGCGCCGCGCCGGCCGGTTGCGCGAGCACTTCCGCCACGGTGAATGCACCGCGATCGCACGGGAGCGGAAACTGCGGCCAGTCCCGCCGCACGCGCGCCAGCCACATGTGCGCGCGCTGCACCTTTCGCCCATCGAACTGTCGCTCGCAGCAAAGCTGCAGCCCGACGAGGGCGAAGGTCAACTTGATCGGCTTTGTCGTCTCGTCGGCCGTTTGCGCGGCGAAGGCGTCGACCACGTGCTGGTGGATGAAAGCCGCGTCGCCGCGCGTGAGCGTGTCAGCGCAAAGCTCATCGAAGGCTTCGTTGTTCATCCATTCTTCCCGGCACGATTTCGTGCCGCGGCACTATTGGATAAAACGGATCGTCATCGGGTAGCGATAGAACTTTCCTTCGCTCGCCTGGATGGCGGCGATGATGACGAAGACGGCGTTCAAGACCCAGAGGATGGCGAGGAAAACGAAACCGACCAGGATGAGGCAGAAGACGGCCGCGACTGCGTTGTAGATCAGCATCGAGATCTGGAAGTTGAGCGCTTCCTTGCCGTGCGCGTCGATCTCGGGCGAATCGCCCCGTTTCACCAGCCAGACGATGAGCGGCCCGAGGATGTGTCCCGGGAAATGGAGCAGGACTCCAAGCAGCGCGCTGGCGTGGCAGAGCGCGGTCCAGGTGCGGACGTTGGTGAGGACGGCGGGAGCGCCGAAGGACGGTGGGTTGGCGGATGTTTCCATGGCTTCACAGAATGGATGCAAACCGGCCCGCGTTTGGATTCAAAAAAAATCGTAGAGCTCGCGCGACGCGGCCGCCACTTGCCGCGAGGGTCAGGGATGCGTCCTCTTTCCCTCGGCCGATCACTCCTTGCTGCTCTCGCCCTTTCGCTTTGCGCGAGCGGCTCCCTTTTAGCCCAACTCGACCGCACGATCGAAGCCCACGGCGGCCGCGCGACATGGGACAGCTACGGCAGCGTGGAATACGATCTCTCCTGGGCGGGGGCCAAGGGCACCAAGCACGACCACGAGCTCTTCGACCTGCACAGCCGCGACGGCCTGATCACGAGCGAGCGCTACACGCTCGGTGCGCACGAAGGACAGGTCTGGATCAAGCCCGACGCAGCCGCACTCGGCGGCACGCCTCCGCGCTTTTACATGTGGACGCCCTTCTACTTCTTCGGCATGCCCTTCGTCTTCGGCGACCACGGCGTGAAACAGGAATCGCTCGGCCGGAAACCGTTCCAGGGTCAGGACTACGAGGTCGTGAAAGTGACCTACGAGAAAGGCACCGGCGATACGCCCGACGATTTCTACCTCGCCTACATCGACCCCGCGACCGCGCAGCTGAAGCTCGCGGTTTATATCGTCACCTATCCGACGATGCGGAAGGACAAGCCGATCGACCAGCTCGAGACCCACGCGATTGTTTTCCAGGAATGGCAGAAGGCCGACGGCCTCCAAGTGCCGAAACGCGCCCCGTTCTACCAATGGAAAAACGACACGATCGAAGGCGAGCCGCTCGCCACCCTCGAGTTCAGCAACGTCCGCTTCGCCAAAGAAGCCCCATCGGCCGCGAAGTTCGCCCAGCCCACTGACGCGGTCGACGCGCCGCTGCAGTAGCGCAGACGTAGCCGCTCGCTCGCGGAAGACGGAGCGATGAGCGACCGTGCCGGGATGGATGCGCCGGCGGAATTCCGAAAGTTGCTCGCCGGTGCCGCGCCGGTGCTCGCGCTCGCGCCGATGCAGGACGTGACGGATCTGCCCTTCATGGGGCTGATCGGCCACTACGGCGCGCCGGACGTTTACTTCACCGAATACTTCCGGGTCCTGCCGGACTCGCGGCTCGACCGCGAGATCCTCGCCTCGATCACACAGAACCCGACCGGTCGGCCGGTGGTGGCGCAGGTGATCGGGAACGACATCCCCGCGCTGGTGCGGACAGCGCGCGAACTCCAGCAGCATCCGGTCGCGGCGATCGATCTAAATCTCGGCTGCCCGGTCCCGATTGTTTACCGGAAGTGCGCCGGAGGCGGTCTCCTGCGCGAACCGGAGCGGATCGACGCGATCCTCGGCGCGCTCCGGGAGGCAGTGGAAATTCCTTTCACGGTGAAGACGCGCATCGGCTTCGACGACGCGGCGATCTTCGACAACGAACTGCTCCCAGTCTTCGCCCGCCATTCGCTTGACCTGCTCACAGTGCACGCGCGGACCGTGAAGGAGATGTATCGCAGTACGCCGCGCTACGGTTTCATCGCGCGTGCCGTCGCCGCCTTGCGGTGCCCGGTCTTGGCGAATGGGAACATCTTCTCCGCGACGAAAGCGGACGAGGTCCTGACCGCGACCGGTGCGCACGGACTGATGATCGGGCGTGGTGTGATCCGGAACCCGTGGCTCTTCCGCCAGATCCGCGAGCAGCGCGCGGGGCTGTCCGTTTTCATCCCGACCGGACGTGATGTGCTCGCGTACGTCGAGGCGCTTCACGCGGCGGTCAGCACGCGTGGCTCGCGCGAGTCGGCGCAGGTCACAAACATGAAGAAGTATCTGAACTTCATCGGGCTGGGGGTGGAGCCGAGCGGGCAATTCCTCCACCGCATCCGGCGCGTCGCGACGACGGCCGAGTTCTTCGCCCTCTGCGCGGAGTATCTTGCGCACGACGAGCCGATGCCGCTCGAGCCATTCCCGGTGCCACTAGGACCGACCGATGTGATGGCAGGCGCGACGCGCTGAAGCTATTCGCGCGGCGTGTGATTGAGCGCGTGCAGCTCGCCACCGCCGCCGGCGGGCCAGGCGAAATGCTGCGCGATCGCAGCGGTCACGTAGCGCTTGGCGCGGTCGATCGCTACCTCCAGCGGACGCCCGGCGGCGAGGCCGGCGGTAATCGCGGCGGAATAGGTGCACCCCGTGCCGTGCGTCTTCACCCCGCGCGTGAAGGGTGCGCGAAATTCTCGTCCCACGCCGCCGGTAAAGAGCAGATCGATCGCCTCGTCCCCGTCGAGATGGCCGCCTTTTAACAAGACGGCCACGCCGTAACGCCGCTGCAATTCCCGCCCCGCGGCGTGCATCGCGGCGAGATCTGGAATGGCGCGACCGAGGAGGGTGGCTGCTTCGTCCATATTCGGCGTCAAGAGAGTGGCGAGGGAGAAAAGTTCGCTCTCGTAAACCGCGATCGCCTCGCTACCCAAGAGCACGTCGCCACTCGTCGCCACCATCACCGGATCGATCACCAGTGGCAGCGTGGACCCGCGGGCGCGCAACAGCGCGGCGAGGAGGTGGACGGTCTCCGCCGAGTGGAGCAGACCGGTCTTGAGGGCGCGCACCGGGAATTTCTCGAGCAGTAACTCCACCTGCTCGACGATGAGTGCCGGCTCGACTGCCGCGATGCTCACGACCACTCCGGGCGTCTCGGCCACGACGCAGGTGAGTGCGTTTAATCCGTAAACCCCGAGAGCGGCGAAAGTCTTCAGGTCGGCCTGCGCACCGGCGCCGGCACTGGAATCAGAACCGGCGATGGTGAGCGCGACAGGGCGGTCGCGCGTGCTCACAGCACTTGTTAGGCAGCGCCGCCGTCGGGACCGATGGCCTCGACCGGGCAGCCTTCCATCGCTTCCTTGCAGAGGGCTTCTTCTTCGGGCGACTCGGGCTGCTTGTAGACGAAGGAGTGACCACCGTCGTCGTTGCGCTTGAAATTCGCGGGCGCGGTTTCGCGGCAAAGATCGCAGTCAATGCACTGGTCATCCACGTAGAAGGCACCCTCTACGTTTTCCGGGTATTTGTTCGCGGCGTCGGCCATTTTTTTCCTCTGAAAAGGTCGGGCAAGGTTAGGAGTAATCACCCGCGGCGCAATGGATATTTGCGCCTCGCAGCGCAACCGCGCACCCTGCCACACTCGATAGATGGCTGTGGTGCCGGCGACGCGGAAGACGAAGAGCACAGCGGAGGGAGCACACACCTTCCAGGCGATGCTCGTAGAGTTGCCGATCTACGCGGCGCTCGTCGTCATCTATTTTTTCGCGGTCCTCCACCTCCTGGGCGGCTGGCTCGGCCGGCTTCATGCCGAGCACACTTTTCTTTACGCGCTCGCCTGCATTGGCTTGATCATCGGCCAGGCGGTCGTGCTCGAGTCGATCACCACCGGCTTGCTTCGCCTTCTCCGCCGCGGCCGCTCCGAATAAGATGCACTTCCCGATCTCCGGTGCGGACATCAGCCCGATCTATCTCGCGGTCATCGGCTTTCTCATTGGCGTGATGGGCGGCTTTTTCGGCGTGGGCGGCAGCTTCATCGCTGGGCCGGCGTTGCGCGCGGTCGGGCTGGATTGGAACTTCGCGGTCGGCACCGACCTCGCACACATCGTCGGCAAATCGGTGGTGGCCGCGCGGCGCCATCGCGCGCTCGGCAACGTGGACCTGCGGCTGGGATTGATTATGGCCCTCGGGACAATCGCCGGAGCCGAGGCGGGAGCGCAGTTGATCGAGATCCTGAAAAAAACAGGCAACATCAACTCCGTGGTCAGCATTGTCTCGATCGTGATCTACGTCAGCATCTCGAGCTTCATGATCTGGGAAAGCTGGAAGACGCTCCGCCAGCAGAAAGGGAAGCCGAAGACTGAGGCCTCGCGCGACGAGTCGTCTTTCAGCCATATCACGGGTTCCATCCAGAAATTCCACCTCGCGCCGATGATCGCGTTGCCCACCTCGGGCGTGAAGTCGATCTCGCTTTGGGTCATCGTGCTCGTCTCCTTCATCGGCGGCATCTTCAGCGGCTTCCTCGGCGGCGGCGCCGGCTACATCCGGATGCCGATGATGGTTTACGTCCTCGGCATCCCGACGCATCTCGCGGTCGGGACCGATTTATTCGAGATCATCATCTCGGCCAGCTACGGCACCTTCAGTCATGCGATGAAAGGGAACGTCGACATCCTGATCGCGCTCGTCATGAACACCGGCGCGGCAATCGGCGCGCAGATCGGCGCCATCTCCACCCAGTATTTCGCCGGGCCGAAGATCCGGCTCGCCTTCGTCCCGCTGCCCTTGATCGGCGCGGCCATCGTGATCTACACCATGTTCACCGGCCATAAGCTCTAGCCCATGCATCTCCTGATCTGCAGCGATGGAACTGATCCGGCGGACAAGCCCACCCGGCTCGGCGGGATCATCGGGAGCGCCTGCGGCGCCAAGGCCACCCTGCTCGGAATCGCAGAACGCGCCGACGCGGAGGATCTCCTGCGAGCCGCGCTCGCGTCCGAGTCGAAGCTGCTCACAGAACGCGGTCTCGAGCACGAGGTGATCATTCGCACCGGCGATCCAGTCGAGCAGATCCTCGGGCAGACCGCGGAAAAGAAATACGACGTCGTCGTCATCGGCACGCGCTTGAAACAGCGGAGCGGCCGGCACTGGCGCTCGGCCCGCACCTACGAGGTGATCAAGGCCATCCCGCCCCCGGTTTTGATCGCGACCGGCGATTGCGAGACCGTCACGCGCGCGCTCGTTTGCACCGGCGGTAAACGTTACATCGACGCCGCGGTCCAGCTGACCGGCGAGATCGCGGCCTGTGTGAAAGCGGAGGTCACGCTGCTCCATGTCATGGCAGAACCACCCGCGATTTTTGCCGATCTGGTCCGACGCGAGGAAGACGTGGAAGGTCTGCTCGCGGGCGGCTCGGAGCTGGGCGAAAACCTGCGCGCACAAAAGGAGAGCCTCGAGAAACTCGGCGTCCCGACCACGGTGCGGGTGCGGCACGGCATCGTGCTCGACCAGGTCTTCGCCGAGCTGCGCGAAGGCGGGCACGATCTGATCGTCACCGGCACCTCGCAGGCGCGCGGCGCCTTGCAGCACTACATCATGGGCGACCTGACCCGGAGCATCGTGAACCGCGCCGACTGCCCGGTGCTGGTGGCACGGCCGACGAACGGGCGCAGCGGCGGTTTCTGGGCGGCCTTGCAACGCGCCTTCTCCTCCGGCGCGCGGCCGGCGAAGTAACGCAGGCGAGTGCGACGGCTCGTCGCCGGCAGGCGTATCGTGTGTGTGATGACGACTTCGTTCACCAATCAGCTCGCGCGGCGCCCGGCCGTGTTGCGCTGGTCTCGGCACCTCCTGCGCGAGGGGACGGTGGAAAGCCAGCGCACGGTCTTGCCCGCCGCGGCCCGGCCACAACCGGCGCGCTGGTCGGACGAGTCGTTAACCGCCGCCTGGCTCGGGCACTCAACCGTCCTGCTCAACTTCTGCGGCTTCATCATCCTGACCGATCCGGTGCTCTTCCCGCGCATCGGCATCCGCCTGCCCGGCTTTACCTTTGGTCCGAAACGCCTGACCGCGCCCGCGCTCACGGTGCGCGATCTGCCGCCGATCGATCTCGTTCTGCTCTCCCACGCCCACTTCGATCATCTCGACACGCGCACTCTCTCTGCCCTCCCGCGCGAGGCCGATCTCATCACCGCCCCGCGGACTTCTGACCTTCTGCGTTTCATTCCTTTCCGGAGCAAAACAGAGCTGCGCTGGGGCGAAGAGACAGAGGTGCAGCGCGAGTGCGGCGCGCTGCGGGTGCGGGCTTTTGAGGTGAGACACTGGGGCGCGCGACTACAGACGGATACCTACCGCGGCTACAACGGCTACGTCCTCGAGCGCGAAGGGCGGCGCGTGATTTTCGGCGGCGACACTGCGCAGACGGCTAGCTTCGGCGAACTGCGCACGCAGCGCCGCTTCGATCTCGCTCTCATGCCGATCGGCGCCTACGACCCGTGGATTCGCTCGCACGCTTCGCCGGAGGAGGCGGTTGCAATGGCAGAAGCCGCCGGTGCCGATTATATCCTGCCCATCCATCACCAAACCTTTCGCCTCAGCGCAGAGCCGTTCCGGGAGCCGATCGAGCGTTTCGAGTCCGCCTTGCAACGCGAGCCGGAGCGGATCGCTCTGCGCTCGATCGGAGAAACCTTCCGCCTGCCGTGAACCGCGTGATCCCCCGGCGCACCGCCTTCGACCACCTGCTGCTCGTCGCTGCGCTCCTCCTTTGCGGCTGCTCTCTCCTCACCCTCTTCAGCGCGCCACAGGCAGTGCTATGGATTGTCGCTCTCCTCGTCGGGGAATGCGGCTACTACGTGGCGATCGTCGCGCTGGTCCTGGCAGTCGTCGCTTGGCGCCGGCGCCGGCCGGTCAGCGCCGCGCTCGCCACCGTCGCGGCCATCCTGTGTTACCTGCCGGTGATGCGCGCGGAGACGATCGCGGGCCAGTTCGACGCGCGCTGCACCGCGGCCTTTGGCGCGGCGCCGGTCCCGCTGCGGCCGCCCTTTTCTTTCGCGACGCTCTTCTCCTTTGTCTCGAAGCACGGCGTCGATGTTTCCGTCCATGACTACACGTCAAACGGCAGCAAACCGCTGCGCCTCGATCTCTACCGCAACCTGCGCGCGCCCGCTCCGCAGCCCATCGTCATCCTCGTCCACGGCGGCGCTTGGAAAGGCGGCAAACGGTCGGAGCTGGCCGCGCTGAATTATCATCTCGCGCAGGAAGGCTATGCGGTCGCAGCGATCGACTACCGTCACGCGCCGAAGACGCGATCACCCGGTGCGGTCGACGATCTCTTCCGCGCGCTCGATTACTTGAAGCAGAATGCCGCGGCGCTGCAGCTCGATCCCACGCGCATCGCCTTTATCGGCCGCTCGGCCGGCGGTCAAATCGCGCTTTCCGCCGCCTACTCGGGTCGCGAACCGAATGTGCGTGCGGTGGCCGCCTTCTACGCGCCGAGCGATCTCGTCCTCGGCTACAACGAGCCAAGTCGGCCGGGCGTGCTCGATTCCCGCAAGGTTCTGGAAGATTATCTCGGTGGCTCGCCCACCCAGAACCCGCGCGGCTATGCGGAAGCGTCCGCGATCAATTTCGTGAACGCGACCACACCGCCCACCTTGCTCGTGCACGGGCTGCTCGATCCGATCGTCTGGCCGAAACAGAGCGAGCAGCTCGCAGCCCGTCTGCGCGATGTGGGACGGCCGCATCTGCTCGTCGAGCTGCCGTGGGCCACCCATGGCTGCGAGGCGAACCCGAACGGCCCGAGCGGGCAACTCAGCTTTTACGCGACCGATCGTCTGCTCGCCGCGGCCTTCGCCCGCTAGCGCCCGCGCCGCCTTGCTTTGGCCTCCTGCGGGTGCCATCTTTCGCGTCCTCGGCCTGCCGACGTAGCTCAGTGGTAGAGCAACGGTTTCGTAAACCGTAGGTCACGGGTTCAACCCCCGTCGTCGGCTCTCTCTCCCGCCGCTCGTCTGCTCGTAGGCATGCGCCAGTCGCAACAGCCGCGTTTCATCGAGCGCGTTCCCGATTAACTGCAGGCCGATCGGCAACCGCGTGCCCGCACTTGTCGCGTAGCCGCAGGGAATGCTGATTGCGCAGAGCCCGGCGAGGTTCGCCGGGATGGTGAAGATGTCGGCCAGATACATCTGGAGCGGATCGGCCGCGTGCTCGCCTAGCCGGAAGGCCGGCGTCGGCGCGGTCGGTGAAACGATCGCGTCGACCTGCTCGAAGACGCGCGCAAAATCGCGGCGGATGAGGGTGCGAATCTTTTGCGCACGCAGGTAGTAGGCGTCGTAGTAGCCGGAGCTGAGCACGTAGGTGCCGAGAATGATCCGGCGTTTCACCTCTGCCCCGAAACCTTCCGCGCGGGTCCGTTCGTACATCTCGAGCAGGTCACGCGGATTCTCCGCGCGGCGGCCGTAACGCACGCCATCGAAGCGGGCGAGGTTGGCCGAGGCTTCCGCGGTCGCGATCACGTAATAAACCGCGACCGCCTGCTCGCTGTGCGGGAGTGAGACCTCGACGATCTCCGCGCCTAACGAGTGGTAATGCGCGATCGCTGCCTCGACCGCTTGCTTGACCTCCGGATCGACGCCCGGCTGCGCGTGTTCCTTCGCGACGCCGAGCCGCAGGCCTTTCACGTCCTGGCCGATTTGCGCGGTGAAGTCGGGCACCGCATCGGGGAGAGAAGTCGAATCGCGCGGATCGTGGCCGGCAATCGCGTTCAAGAGAAGCGCTGCATCGCGCACGTCCTTCGTGATCGGCCCTATCTGATCGAGCGAAGAAGCAAACGCGACCAGGCCGTAACGCGAGACACGCCCGTAGGTTGGCTTCAATCCCACTGCGCCGCAGAATGCGGCCGGCTGCCGCACCGAACCGCCGGTGTCGCTTCCGAGCGCGGCAAACGCAAGATCGGCTGCGACCGCCGCGGCGGAGCCACCGCTCGATCCGCCAGCGACCCGCGTTGCGTCCCACGGATTCAGTGTCGGGCCATGGAAAGAGTGCTCAGTGGACGAGCCCATCGCGAATTCGTCCAGATTCGTTTTGCCAAAAGGGATCGCGCCCGCCGCGCGCAGCTTCTGCACGACAGTCGCATCGTAGCTCGCGCGATAATTCTGCAGGATGCGCGAGCCGCAGGTGCAGGGCTGGCCGGCGACGTTCAAGTTGTCCTTCAGCGCGATCGGCACGCCGCCGAGCGGTAGGTCGAGATTTGCCATATCCGCTTCGGCCTGCGCCGCCGCGAGATCGCGCGAGAGATAGGCGCCGATCGTTCCGTCACCTTCTTCAATCCGCTGATGGAGAGCCTCGAGCGCTTCGCGTGGCGAGACTTCCCGCGCACGAAATAGTTCCCGCAGCTCTGTGATCGTGAGCGCCGGCAGGTCGCGCGGCGTCATTCCACCACTTTCGGAACGATGAAGAGCCCATTCGCAGCGCGCGGCGCATTCGCGAGCGCTTCCTCTGCGCTGAAGCTATCCCGCGCCTCATCCGTGCGCACGACGTCGAACATCGCAACCGAATGCGCGGCCGGTTCCACGCCGGTCACGTCGACGGCACGCAGTTGCTCGGCATAGGCGAGCACCTGTTCGAGTTGTCCCTGGAAAAGCTGCGCCTCGTCGACGCTGAGCGGGAGGCGCGCGAGCTTCGCGACATACGCGACGTCGAGGTCACCGTCCGGCATGGGCGGCTACCAGAGACGGAGATTGCTCACCAGCCAGAGGACCGCGAGCGCGAGCGCGAGGACGAGGACGATAAAAACGAAACGGCCTTCGCGCCGTTCCTTCCGCAGGCCGCGGCGCGGCCCGCTGTAGTGGCCGCTGTCGCTAAAGCGTTTGTCGTTCAACGCCATCGAGACATCGAGCCGACTGCCGCCTTCGTGGGCGCGTGCGAGTAATTCCTCGCGGCGGCGGCGATTCGTTTCCTCCGCGCGCTTTGGCGCTTCCGAGATGACGCGCTGCAGCTTCTGCATTTTCTCGCGCAACTCATCCTCGCGCTGGGCCAGCTCCGCTTGCTTGGCGTTTAGCGGCGTCCCGGATTTCAGCGAGCGGCGTGCCATGGGGAGACTATTGAGCGCGGCCGCTCATCATGAAAAAGATCAGGAGCGCGAGGAGCGCAAAAGCGATCAGCGGCAGACTGAGAGCGAGGCCGATCTGCATCCACTGGAAGAAACTGTGCGCTCCGCCACGATGCATATCTGCGCCGGCCTCGGGCAGCGCGACGTCGGCCGCGTCATCGCCGGCGGCGACAGAAAGGCGACTGCGTTGCTGCGAAAATTCCGCACGGGCATCGTCGACCACGCTGAGCGAGCGGCTCAACTCCTTGTGCAGGTCGCCTTGGTTCCAGCTCTTCGGGTCGATCGTCTCAAGCAGGTTGAGATGCTGTTCAAAGCTCTCCCGAGTGGCGCGGATCTGCTCGATCTTCTTCTGCGTGTCGTAGGCTTCGCGCTCCAGGACAACCAGCGAGCGCGTGAACTTGTCCGTCATCTCGACGCGGCCACGTTCCAGTTCCTCCTGACGGCGGCTCAGTTCTTCGAGCTCGCGCTTTTGTTTTTCGATCTGCTCCTGCTGGCGCTTGAGCGCGACGAGCTGCTCCTGCGCCTTCTGCACCTGCGAGTCGAGATGCTCAGGCGAGGCCCCATCATCTTCATTCAACTCCAGCATTTGTTCGATCGGGCGAATACGTTCAGGCATTGCGTGGGTGACGAGGGGCAAGGCGCGAATCCGAGCGGCGGCCCCTTCGCAGCGGATATAAGACTTAGCTTACGTGATTGCCAATTCTTTCCCGCGGCGACCGCGAAAAAGGCGATGTTTTTTCGTGCGCGGCTCAACGGCCGGGCATCATCTCGAGCAGGACGCCCTTGAAATATTCCGTCTCCGGTAGCGTCGGCAGCACTGGATGATCGAGCGCTTGCTCGAAGCGCTGGAGGCGGCGCGCGGAGCGGCGCGCATCGACGAGCGAGTCGGTGATCATCTGCGCAAACGCGCCTTCGTTCACATGATGTGAGCAGGAGAAAGTGGCGAGCATTCCATCCTTCGAGAGCAGTTTGAAGGCGCGTACGTGCAGCTCGCGATAACCGCGGAGCGCGTTGTGCAATCCGCCCTTCGTCTTCGTGAACGACGGCGGATCGAGGATAATGAGATCATACTGCGCTTCTGCTTTCTCAGCCGAGCGGAGGAAGGCGAAGACGTCTTCCTCGATCCACTTCACCTTCTGGCCGTTGCGTTCGGCATTGGCGCGCGCGGCGTGCAAGCTCTCCGCGCTCCCTTCCACCCCGATGACAACGTCCGCCCCGGCAGCCGCACAGGCGAGGGCAAATGCGCCCTGGCTGGTGAAGCAATCGAGAACTCGTCGCCCGCGGGCGAATTCCGCCACGGTGCGGTAGTGCGCCACTTGATCGAGATAAAAGCCGGTCTTCTGCGCCTGGAGGAGATCCACTTCGAAGCGCAGCCCGTTCACATCCAGCACCGCGAGTTG
>JBKJKL010000043.1:0-3072 GCA_046597485.1 Chthoniobacterales bacterium | reverse complement strand
GACCCTCGCGCAGTTCGTGCCGTTCCAGTTCACGTCCACTACCTTCCCAAACCGCGTCGATGCCGCGATCGCAAAAGTGCGAAAGCAGGACGTGACGAGCGCGATCCGGATCATCGGCGTGCCTAAAGGCATCAGCTTCGTCCTGCGACGCGGGATGCGGGTGCAAAAGACCGGCCGCACCACCGACCACACCATCGGCGTCATTCGCGATATCAACCTGCGCATCGCGATGAATTACGCGCGACCGGGCGGCGGCAGCGGCCGGGCGGGCTTCGTCGACCAGGTCCTTTGCAGCCGCTACACCGACGGCGGCGACAGCGGCTCGGCCGTGCTGAACAATTCCGGCCGCGTCGTCGGCCTTCACTTCGCCGGTTCGCCGAGCTCGAGCATTTTCAACAAGATCGCGCACGTCCGCGCCGCGCTCGGCATCGACATCGTCACGACCGCCTTTTAGCTTCGCGCCATGGCGACTGCGGCTCAGGCAAAACGCGCGCTCGCGCTTTTCGAGACCGAACTTTGCCGGAACGAAAATGTGGTCGGTCTCGGAATCGTCCCGGCGGACGAAAGCTCGGGCAAGGAAATGGCCGTGGCGGTGTATGTGAAGAAGAAGCTGCCGCTGAATCAGCTTCGCGCCGACAAGGTGGTGCCAAAGGAACTGACCGTCCCTGCCCGCGGCGGTCCGCTCTCTGTACCGACGCGAGTGATCGATGCCGGCGGCGAGTTTCATCCGGAAGCCCTCGGCCGCGAATTAGCCTAACGAGTCGTCAGCTCAGGGCCTGAGCAAGCCCTGCGCAAGTTTCGCGATTAACGCCGCGACCACGACGAGGAAGAGGACGCGGACAAAGCGACTCCCCTTCGCGATCGCGAGCCGCGTGCCGATGATCGAGCCGCAAACGTTGCTCACCGCCATCGCCGCGCCGACCACAAAGAGCACCTGCCCGGTGGAGGCGAAGTAGATGAGCGAGGCGAGGTTTGTCGCCCAGTTCACCGCTTTGGCCGAGGCGGAAGCGGAGAGGAAGTCGAACCCGAAAAGTCCGACGAAAGCAAAGATGAGGAAGCTGCCCATCCCGGGTCCGAAGAAGCCGTCGTAAAAGCCCAGGACCGCGCCGACCGCGATGCCCAAGAGCCGCGCCTTGTGCGGGGCGTGTTTCGGTTGGTGGACAAGGCCGAGATTCCTCGCCAGCAGGACGTAAAGCGCGACGGCGATGAGGAGGACAAGGATGATCGGCCGGAGCAGTTTCGGGTCGAGCAGATTCACGGCGCGCGAGCCGAGGAAGGAAAAAACAAACGCGACCAGCGCAGACGGCGCGACGGTGTGCCAGTCGATCTGGACGCTGCGCGCGTAGCGTTGCAATGCGAAGCTGGTCCCGCAGATCGCGGCCATTTTGTTTGTCCCGAGGATGGTCGGAATCGGCACGCCCGGGAGGAGGATGAGCGCGGCCGGCAATTGAATGAGCCCACCGCCGCCGACGGCGGCATCGACGAAGCCGGCGATGGCCGAGAAACCGCAAAGGATGAGCAGCTGCTCCGTCATGGCGTTTCCTCTTTTCACCCAGCGACCCGGGCGCGCAACCGCCGCTTCGGTGTTGGACGGGCGCGGCGGACGAGCGACTGTTTCGCCACTCATGCACGACAAGCTCTTCATTCCCGGCCCGGTCGAGATTTCGGAGAAAACATGGGAGGCGTTTCGCCGACCGATGATCGGCCATCGCAGCGAAGCGTTCCGCGAGCTTTACCGCGCGATCCAGCCGCGCCTGCGCGAACTTTTTGGGACGGCCCAGCCGGTCTTTCTCTCCACTTCATCGGCCTGGGGCGTGATGGAAGCGGCCGTCCGGAATTGCGTCAGCCGCCGCGTGCTGAACTGCATGTGCGGCGCCTTCTCCGATAAGTGGCTCGACGTTAGCCGCCGCTGCGGCAAGGAGGCCGAGGCACTCCAGGTGGAATGGGGCCAGCCGATTGATCCGCCAGAGCTGGACGCGCGCCTAACGAGTGGTGACTTCGACGTCGTTACTTTGATCCATAACGAAACCTCCACCGGCGTGATTAACCCGCTCCGCGAAATCTGCGCCGTCGTGCGGCGGCATCCGGACGTGCTCCTGATCGTCGATAGCGTCTCGTCCTTCTCCGCGGTGCCGATCCCGATGGACGATCTCGGGATCGATATCCTGCTCACCGGCAGCCAGAAGGCGCTCGCGCTTCCGCCAGGCTTCTCGCTCTTCGCGGTTTCGGAGCGCGCCTTCGCCCGCGCCGCGGAGCAAAAGGACCGCGGCTACTACTTCGACTTTCTCGAGTTCCGCAAGAACGCGGAAGGCGACATGACTCCGACGACGCCGAGCGTGGCGCACATCCACGCCCTCGCCTCGAAGCTGGACGACATCTTCGCGGAGGGCCTAACGAATCGTTACGCGCGACACGAGCGGACGAATACGCTCGTGCACGAGTGGGTCCGGGACCGCGGCTTCGAGTTTTTCGCGCCGGAAGGGGCGCGCTCCGCCACCTTGACCTGCGTGCGGAACGATCGCGGGATCGACGTGGCCGCGCTCGTGAAAGAACTGCGACGCAAACACCATCTCGTGATCGACGGCGGCTACGGCAAGATCAAGGGCCAGACCTTCCGCCTTTCCAACATGGGCGATGAGACAGATGAGACGGTCGCGCACCTGCTCCGCTCCCTGGACGATTGCCTCGCCTAACGAGTGGTCGCGGGAAGGGCGCCCTCGTTTCCGAAGACGCCCTCCATGTGCGACGGCGATAAGCCGAATTCTGTCACCCGCGGATCGCTCCGCGGCGGATGATCATTTATCTCAGCCCACTCGCGTGAGCCGCCCGACCCCGCTGCGGCGGCCAGAGACCGCCGCGGCAGAAGCCGTGATGCGACGAAACCCGAGGATTAAAACGGACCGGCTGCCCTCCCTCTGTTTTGTCTTGCACCGCATGGGGTTTTTCCTGCCACGCGGATTGCTCCGCGCGCGGTGAGCTCTTACCTCGCCATTTCACCCTTACCGGCTCCCTGTTGCCAAAGAACCGGCGGTTTATTTTCTGCGACACTTTCCGTCAGCGCCCGCTTTCGCG
>JBKJKL010000175.1:0-2896 GCA_046597485.1 Chthoniobacterales bacterium | reverse complement strand
GTCGGCGCCGTCTCGCGCAAGACTCACGGCACGCAGGGCACCTTCGATATCGACATGCCGCTCACTGGGCCGACCGGCGTCGAATCGCGCGGGAACCCGACCGGTGCCCACCAGCTTGTCGTCTTTTTTGCCAATCCGGTCACTGTCACAGGTGCGACCGTTACCGGCACCGGCCAGGTCGCGAGCGTTACGACGAGCGTCTCTAGCGTCATCGTCAATCTCACCGGCGTCACCACGCCCCAGAAGCTCACGGTCAACCTTCTTGGCGTAAACGACGGGATTAATCCCGCCGGCACCGTTTCGGTCCCCATGGGCTTCTGCCTAGGAGATGCGAACGGCGATCGCACCACGAACGCGGCGGATGCCACGCTTACTCGGAACCGCTCCGGCCAGCTCACCACGGCCGATAATGTCCGCTCGGACGCGAACGCCGATGGTGTGGTCAACAGCGCCGACGCCGCCATCACGCGCGCGCGCTCCGGCGACCAGGTCCCGCCTTAAACGGGTCGATTCAGATTTAGCTACTTCGTTATCGCAAAACCGTGGCGCGTGGAGTGTGCCACCAAGGGGAAACACACATGAAAGACACGGCTTTATTTCTTTTGAATTCTGGGACGCGCTGGATCTTTGCTCTCGGGCTGATCGTAGGTGCGTTTGTCTGTCTCGGGATCGCCTTCAAGACGGGCGCCGCCAACCCGACGAGCGGGACGATGACGACCGCTTCCTCGCCTGTCTCTTGGGATGGGACCGCTCTTGGCGGCGTGTCGGCTACGGGCGAGAATACCTGCGCAGAGGGCGTGAGTTGCGACACCTTCACGCTCACCGTGCAGGGCACGCCGGCGGATTGGACGGGGAAGACGATCAAGGTGGTGATCACCTGGGCCGTGCTTGCGAGCGACTACGACCTCTATGTGCATAAGACAAGCAACACAGGGCCGCTCATCGGGTCATCGACTGGTGGTGCGCCTAGCACGAGCGAGCAGGTCACGATTAACCCGACCGACCTGAACGCGAGCGGCACGACCATCTTCACCGCGCACGCCGTCTATGCGACCGGTGTGGCGGGCGATCAATACCACGGTGTCGCCACCGTGGTCTCCGGTGGGCCGGGCGCCACGCCGACACCCACGCCACCGCCGCGCTCGCCGGATTGGACGATCAATACTCACGGCCAGTGCTGCGAAGGAAACCTGGCCGCGGCCGGCAACAATACCTTTGTCCTCCTGCCGGTGCTCATACAGGGCAATCGCATCCTGAAGAGCTCCGACGGCGGTCGGACTTGGGCGGAAAAATACCCGCCGATCGGCGCCTCCGTCCCCTTCGGCATCGAGGGCGACATGCAGGCTTACAAGAACGACGTCATCTTTTTCGGCACGGAACTCGGCGACGTGGTCGTGGCCCGGAGCGAGGACTTCGGCGACACCTTCACCATCACGCAGTCGCCCATCGCCTCGGCGGGGAACGACCAGGCCTGGTCCTACCTCGGGCCGCTCCGGAATATGCGGCCCACACCCGGGCCGCTCCCCGGCGATGAAGCATACGTTTACACGGGCTGGATGCGCATCGGTGCCGCCGCCGTTTTTAGCTTCGATGGCGGGATCACTTTCCCCATCCAGACGCCGCTCGTCGGGAACGATGGGAGCGGACCCGAGCACATTGTCTGTCAGCAAAACTCGCACGTCCCAAACCCGAACGCGCCCGCCGACACGCGGGTCGCGAACGCGGATTTCATCAAGCAAAAGGCCGGCCGCCACGGCGCCTGGGGCACGGACCGAAAGTTCTACTGGACCGAGACCACCCCAGACAGTCTCTACGTCTGCAGCACCGCGGACTTCGGGGTGAATTGGGCCGGGGTGAAACATCCGCTCGGCACTTATCCCGGCTCCGACTTTGTCGTGACGCATTCTGCCTTTGACGACAAAGGCACGCTCTACGTCCTACACGGGAACAAGCTCTACGTCAGCTTCAACCGCGGCGAGACCTTCGCCTATACCCACACCTTGCCGCGCTACGGGAACGCCCTCCGTTCCGACAAAGGCGCCGATCAATATTTTGTCGTCAGCTGCGGCACCGCCCATCTCGCCCTGCTCGAGAACGCGGGGAACGGCGCGGGTCGCGTCTATTACTTGCGCGGCAATAACGTCGACAGCGCGGCGCCGACTTGGGACGTAGAGCTTGTCGATCAGGTCGAGAACGTCCGGCTCGATTTCGTCTACATCACCATGAACGGCAACGGCATTCCCACGATCAGCTACACCACCCCTACCACCCAGGTCACGACCGCGAGCCGCAACGCGCCCCTTCCCGGCGGCAGCGTCTGCGCTTACTCGCGCAAGACTCACGGCACCGGCACCAGCGCTGTGCCCTACGACATTCAGCTTCCGCTCACCGGCAACCCCGGGGTGGAATGCCGCATCGGCGGCGCGGCGGGCGATTACCAGGTGATCGTCAACTTCCCGAGCACCGTCACCGTCGGCAACGCAGCGGTCATGGGCGGCACGGGCAGCGTGGCGAATTCAAACGTCGATGGGTCGATCGTCACCCTAAACCTAACTGGCATTACCTCGCCGCGGTTAACCACGGTGCGGCTCGCGAACGTCAACAACGGCACGAGCGTCACCGATGTCTTCGTCCCGCTCGGCGTCGCCACCGGCGACGTGAATGGCGACGGTATTGTTAATTCGGCGGACGCGCTTCTCACTCGCGGCCGCTCCGGCCAAGCAAAGACGCCCGATAATTTCCGTGCCGATGTAAACCTCGACGGCACGATCAACAGTGCCGACGCGACCATCGTGCGCGGCAATTCTGGCCAAGGTATTAACTAACCAGCTTGGTCTGCTGCCTGAGAATTGGCGAAAACGCCGCCGCCTCTCCGCGTCTCAGACCACGGTCACGG
>JBKJKL010000049.1:0-3426 GCA_046597485.1 Chthoniobacterales bacterium | reverse complement strand
GCTCGCAAAATGCATCACCCTCCGGCCGCAGAGTCCGGTCGACGAGGCGATTGCCTTGAGCACGAAGGCCGGGACGGATCGGCTGCCGATCATTTCCGCTGAAGGACGCGCGATCGGCCTGGTCAACGTCTTCGATATCCTGCTCGACCGGAAACCGCGCGGGTCGCTCGCGAAATACACGCGGCGCATCGTGACCGCGCCGGAACACGAGCCGGCCTATCGCTTGATCCGGCGCCTGCGGGCCTCGCGGCTCGGCCTGGCTGCGATCGTCGATGGGAAGCGCCGCCTCGTCGGCATCGCGAACATCGAGGATCTGATCAAGCGCCTCGTGCAGAGCGCCTGATCTAGGGCGGGACGAGACGCACGCGGAAGAACGTCGCCTCGCCGATGCGCAGAACAGTGATCGCGCGCGTGCCAGCGTTCGCCGTGACCGCGGCGCCGAGATCGCTCCACGGTCCGCGCACGCTGGCCGCGCTCTGCAGTTGATACGAGCGGCCGGCGATGCTGGAGAAGGTGACGTTCACATCGCTCCCCGTGTTCTGGATCGCGATGATGCGGAACCCGGAGATCGGGTCGTTCGGGTTCGTCCCGGCGAGCGCCTCATCGCCATCGCTGATCCCGTCGCCATCGCTATCGGGGCGGTTCGGATCGGTGATCACGCCGTTCGGATTCGCGAGCGTGAGCACGTTATCGAGACCGGTCAGCTCCTCGTAATCGGAAAGGCCGTCGCCGTCGCTGTCGACCATCGGAAAGAGCTCGATCGTGACCAGGCGGTCGAGGTCGAAACGCGTGTCGTTCACGCGCAGACGGAACTGGAGCGCCGTGGAAGCGGCCACGTTGGTCGCGAGGGCGAAGTACGCCGCCAGTTGGTTCGCGTTGTTAATCACGACGGGCGGCCCTGAAAGCTGCGTCCACTGGAAGGTGAGCGGATAACCGGCCGGGGAAGTGGCTGTGCCCGTGAGCGCGACGCGCATCCCGGCCTCGATGCTTTGCGGCTGACCCGCGCTGACAATCGGCGCATCAAGCGCGATGTCAGCCGGGTTCAGAATGATGAACTCGTTCGGCTGAATGCTGCCGTCGCCGTTGCCCGACGGCACCTGCGCGCTGCTCACTAAAGCGCCGCCGTTGGCCGTCGCAAAAGGCGCGGCCGCAAGATAGAGCTGCTGCGGGAAAGAGCCGAAGTGCGCCGGGAGATCGATCGTGCCCTCGAGCACGCCGTTGCCGGTGGCGCCGTTATGCTTCAGCCCGGGCGTGGTTGACGTATATTTCGCCGGATCGGTTAGGGATTGCTCGGCGCCGTTGAACCAGCCCTTGAAGCCGTTGTCGTTTTCATCGGCGAGGAACGCGCTCCACGCCATCACCTGCCCCGATTTGCTCCAGTTCGCTGGCCACATCGCGCCAGCTTGGCTGGCGAGGTAGATGAAGTGATCATTCCCGTCGCCTGCGTCTTGCGTGGCGACGTAGAGCTGGCTGCCGCGGATGGCGGCGTAGAGCTTGAGCCCGCCCGCGGTGGCGGCGCGCTCGTAGGCGGGCGAGTCAAGCAAGCCATCCATCTTAAATGGCTGGTCGAGATCGAGGATGAACGAGTCGACCTGGTTCCCTGCGATATCCACCTGCCGCAGCGTCATTTTTCCGCCCGCGATATCGACCTGAGTGAAACCGTAGCTGGAGGCATCGACGAAGGCCGAATAGGGAGCGCGAAGATCGGGGAAATAGAGACTGCGGCCGCCTGTGCCGGTGATGAAGTAGTTCACTCCGCCGATCGGATTGATCCGCTCGTAAAAGTGATTGTGGCCCATGAAGACCGCCTGCACGCCACCCTGCGCGCAGATCGGGCCGAGTTCGTTTTGCAGGACGACCTCCGGCGGGTGCACGCTCACCGTGCCGCTGCTGCTGTAGGCCGGCTGATGCCAGAAGACGAACTTCCAGCGCTTCGTCGTGCTCGCGAGATCATTCGTTAGCCAGGCCTTAATCGCGGCCTGCCGTTGCCCGGTCGGATCGACTGTCTGGACGAATGGGTTGGCATCGACCACCGCGAAGTGCGCGTCGCCGTAGTCAAACGAATAGTCGCGCTCAACCTCACCGGCCGGCCCGTTTGTCGGGAGGCGGAAGTAACGCAGATACCACAAGCCGTTGGCCGTCTCGATGTCGTGATTGCCGAGCGTGGGAAAAGTCGGAGCGCGCCGCATCGTTGCCGCATAGGGCGTGAACCAATACGGATCGTAGAACCCGGGCTGTCCCGTGCCGGTGGTCCCGGGTGAGCCGTAGAGGTTGTCGCCCACGGTGAGGAACAAATCGGGATTCGACTCCGCCACTTTGTTGGCTACTTGCGCAGTAGCCGGCTGGAGATAACCGAAATCACCGACCACGGCGAAGCGGAACGGCTGCGCGTTGTTCGGCGGCGCGCGGAAGGTGTTGCCCGCGCTCAGAATCACGCCGCCGCTCCGAATGCGGTAGGAGTAGGTCTGGTTCGGCTGCAGGCCCGGGATAGTGATCTCGTGCTCGGTGACCGCGTTGTTGTCGGTGATCGTGCCGCCGGTGTAGTTCGCGTCGAAGCCGTAATCGACCACGCTGTTCGTCGCCGCGTCCGTCCGCCAGACGATCGTCATGCCGTTCACGAGCGGCATCTGCAGGTAGGGACCGCGGACCAAGTTCACCCCAAGAGAGAGCTCGGGGATGAGCGAGAGATCACCGCTGCCCAGAGAAACATTGTGCCCCTCAAGCGCGAGCACGTTCGTGCCCGGGACAAGGAGCGCTTTGTTTACCGTGATGAAATCCTTCTCCTGCGCGAGGCTGACCGCGTCGCCGCGCGCGGCTTCGTGCTGGACCTGCGCCGGTGTGGTGTTGTCGATCGGACCCGCCGGCATGTTCCGCCGCGCGATCTCCACGCCGTTCAGATAGGCGACGAAGCCGTCGTCGTAATCGACCGAGAGAGTGAGGGCGGAGACCGCCGCTGGGTCAGCCACGGGGAAGCTCTTGCGGATGAAAACCGAGAGGTAGCTGTTGACCATGTCGGCCAGGACGGTGTTGTCGTCGCCGTCGCCGAAGCCGAACCCGCTCGGCGCGGGCCCGAGCCACGCGGAATCATTGTAATCCGGCTGCGTCCAATTCCGCCCATCGACCACCGGCGGCATGGTCAGCCCCTTCCAGTAGCGCCAAAGATCGCCCTCGCTCACCACCCGCTGCGCCCGCAGGGGGCCGGCGCAGAGAAGCGCACAGCCGAGGAGGAAAAGTGCGCAGCGAGGCATCACGCAATTATAGGAGAATGTTTCCCCCGAAGGAAGGCACTATTCGGCGAGACGCGCGATACCGTCTGCATTTAGCCGGTAAACGGTCCACTCCTCCATCGGCTGCGCCCCCAGCTTCCGGTAAAATTGGATAGCCGGTTCGTTCCAATCAAGGACCGCCCACTCCATCCGCCCGCAG
>JBKJKL010000002.1:0-8003 GCA_046597485.1 Chthoniobacterales bacterium | reverse complement strand
CCGAAGGGCCTTGCGGCCGGTAACCGGCTCGGCTGGTACGCGCAGCACTTCGACATGGTGGAAGTGAACTCCACTTTCTACGCCGTGCCCGATCCGCGCATGGTCGAGCGTTGGTGCCTGAGCACGCCGGACGATTTCACCTTCGACGTGAAACTGCATCAGCTGCTCTCGCGGCATTCCACGACCGCGAAGTTTCTCCCGCCGCAGCTGCAGAAGCGAGTCGAGGCGGATGCAAAAGGTCGAGTGATCCTGACCCCGGAGATCGAGGCCGCGGTGGCGGAGGAATTCCTCCACGCGCTCGAAACAATGCGGGCCTCCGGCAAACTCGGCGCGCTTCTCCTGCAGCTCTCGCCTTCCTTTTCGCCGCGCCAGCACGAGCTTGCGGAACTGCAGCCGTTGCTCGACCAGCTCGCCGGTTTTCGAGTGGCGATCGAGTTTCGGCATCGCGCCTGGACGGAGGGGGAGCGGCTGCCGGAGATGCTGGAGTTTTTGCGCGAACGCGCCGTCGCTTTCGTTGGCGTCGATACGCCCACGACGGATCACTTTATGGCCATGCCGCGTGAGCTCGACGCCGTCACGACCGGAGAGCTGGCTTACCTGCGGCTGCACGGCCGCGACGCGAAAGCATATACGACCGGCAAGACGGTCGCGGCCCGTTTTGATTACGACTATAACGATGCGGAGATCGGCGAAATCGCGGCACGCGCGACGCAGCTCTCCCGCGAAGCGAAACGGGTGCACGTGGTTTTCAATAACAACAATCTCGACTACGCGCCGCACGCCGCTCTCCGGACGCGCGCCGCGCTCGGCCAAATCCTGCACGCACCCGCGCGCCAGCCGGAGCTGTACCCGAAATGAGCGAGGCCGAGCCGGGAAGGGGAAGGCGCGGGTGGCTGCGCTTCAAGGCTTGGTGGATGGCGCATCATCACCGGCTGATGTCGATCGACGACTCGCCGCACGCGATCGCGATGGGGATGGCGATCGGGATCTTCTTCGGCTTCACCCCGCTCTGGAGCCTAAAGACCCTGCTCTCGATCGCGGTGGCGTGGCTTTTTAACAGCAACAAGATCGCGGCTGCGATCAGCGTGACCTTGCACGACGTCGTCCTGCCTTTCATGCCGGCGATTTTTTGGTGGGAATACAAGACCGGCTACTTCGCGCTCCACGGTGTCAGCCCGGGGCGGATGCACATCAAACACATCCCGATCGGCGAATATCTTCACTGGAAGGTGCTGGCCAATGTGATCTGGCCAACCTTCCTCGGCTCGGTCGTGCTCGGTCTGCCGGTGGCCGTCGTGACCTACTTCATCGCCCGCTCGCTGGTGATCAAAGCGAGCCAGCGTCGCGCGGCCGCGGCGGCTGAGACGGACATGGCTTAAACGCAGTTCGTTTCCCGCGAGAAAAGCCGTCAGGGCGGCACAGCACTTGCATTAGGAAAGCGCAACGACTGGCCTGGTACGCCGAAGAGGCAAACGGGCTGCACTACCAACTATGAAACCGTTCATCGCCATCCTTTCCAGCAGCTTCCTCCTTTGCTCCTGCGCCGACATGTATGTGGGCAATGCCCGCGTCGGGGCCAGCGCCGGTGCCGCACAAATCGACACCAAGGACTACGCCTCCGCCGGGATTAACATGACCACCTGCGGCGTCGGCGCGCATGATCCGAAGGCGATCTACATTCGCCCCTTCTGCATCGACAGCGCGACCGTGGTCGGCGACGTCGCGCACTCCGAAGGCGAGATGCCGATTCGCAAGGCGCTCATCCCGGTTTCCTTCGCCTCCACCTTGAAACAACAGCTCGAGAAAATCGCGCCTGCTCGGATCTTGAAGGAAGACGAAACACCGCGCGTCGGCTGGCTCGTTGAAGGCCAGTTCTCGATGGTCGATGGGGGCAGCCCGGTGGGCCGTTTCTTCCTCGGTCACTTCGGCGTTGGTCGCTCCGTGATGGCCCTGCATGTGAAGGTGACCGACGTGGAGACCGGCACGGTCGCATACGAATTTGATGTCTCTGGTGGCAGCCAATTACAGGGCAAGGCCGGCACGCTCCGCGCCTCGGGCTTGGGCAAGGCGGCCGAGTTCGATCTCGTGAATGCTGCCGAGCGCATCTACCTCGCGCTCGAGCCGAATGCGTTCCGCTACGGCGTGCGCAGCGACATCGCCCTGCGCTAAACCATCCGGGAAGCGCGCATCCTCGCGCGTCGCTTGGTCTGGTTGCGGAGGCCATGGCACCGCTTAAGGTGCAGACCGTTTTCCGCTGTGAAAAATTCCCGACTTCTCCCCGCTTCTCTCCTGGCCCTGGTTCTCGTTTTGGCCAGCGCCGGCGTCTCTCATGCGGCGCAGGCTTTCATCGTGGTCGATGCAAAGTCGGGCCACGTCCTGCAAGAGGCCAACTCTCGCCAGAAACGCCAGGTCGGCAGCCTGACGAAGGTCGCGACCGCAATGGTCGTGCTCGATTGGGCCGAGCATCGCCAGGGTGATCTCGGGCAAATGGCCACCGTCCCGCCGGAAGCAATCGTGGGCCTGACGGAGAACCTCGTCGGCTTGCAACCGGGCGACCGCATCTCGTTGCGCGATGCGCTCTACGCCACGCTCGTCCAGTCAGACCAAGTTGCCGCCCACACCCTAGCCGATCACGTCGGCCGCACTCTGCAGGGGATCGCGCCCGGCGGTCAAACCAGCACGCCAATTAAGACCTTCGTCGGCCAGATGAACGCGCTCGCCGCCACGCTCAAGATGAACCGCACGCTCTTCGAGAACCCGAGCGGTCAGGACGCGAACGCGAAGCCGATCCCATACTCCACCGCGGAGGACATGGCCCGCCTAACGAAGTATGCCATTGGCAAAGCGGGCTTTCGTTTCTACGTCTCGCAAAAAGAGCGACAGATTTCCTGGAAACGCGGCGAGAGCACGAAGAATTACGTTCTGCGCAACACGAACGAGCTGCTCGGCCAGATGGGTGTCGATGGCGTGAAAACCGGTCGCACCGCGCGGGCGGGCGATTGCCTGATTCTCTCCGCGCAGCGGGAGGCGGAAGTGGTCGTGCTGGGCGAAAACCGCGCCAGTGTCACGCCCCGGAATTTGATCGTGGTTCTGCTCGCGAGCTCGAACCGGTTTGGCGAAGGGCAGCAGCTTCTGTCCGCCGGGTGGCAACTCCACGACCAGTGGGTTGCGGGCGGCCGCTTGATCAATCCGAAGAAGGCTCTTTAGTCGCCGTGATTCGACGCCGCATCGGGGTCCTGACCAGCGGGGGCGACTGCCCCGGCTTGAACGCGGTGCTGCGCGGGATCGCGCTTGCGGCGGAGAAGCTCAACTTCGAAGTGCTCGGGTTTCTCGACGGCTTCGAGGGACTGCTCGCACCGGGCGATTTCCGCATTCTCGATCGCCGCAGTACGAGTGGGATCATGCCGCGTGGCGGCACTATTATCGGCACCACCAATCGCGGACACTTCGTCGCGAAAGTGGGTGCGGGCGACCGGATGGAAGTGGCCGCGGAGGTGATCGAAGATGCGCGCCGCGTCCTGAAAGGGCTGCGCGTGGAAGCGATCATCATCGTCGGCGGCGACGGCTCGATGACGACCGCGCTCCAACTACAAGAGGCCGGGATCAATTGCATCGGCGTGCCGAAAACGATCGACAACGACCTGGCCGCAACCGCGATGACCTTCGGCTTCGACTCCGCGGTCGCGATGGTGGTCGATGCTTGCGACCGGCTGCACACCACCGCGACGAGCCACAAGCGGATCATGATCCTCGAGGTGATGGGTCGCCACGCGGGCTGGATCGCGCTGCACGGCGGCGTGGCTGGCGGCGCGCATGTCATCCTCATTCCGGAAATTCCTTTTCACTACGACAAGATCGTTGAAGCCGTTTACCGGCGGCAAAGCCACGGCAGCATCTACTCGTTAGTCGTGGTCGCGGAAGGTGCCTGCCCGGCAGAAGGCCAGCCGGTGCGACGCCACGTAGAAGCAGGCGAGGATCGCTTCGGCGGCATCGGCAACGTGGTCGCGGGTGAGATCGCGGTCCGGAGCGGGAAAGAGACTCGTTGCACCGTGCTCGGACATCTTCAACGCGGCGGTCCGCCGACTACACTCGATCGCATCCTCGGTACGCGCTTCGGCGTGCAAGCAGCGAAGATGGCCGCGGAAGGCGAGTACGGCTCCATGGTCAGCTACCAGAACTACCAAGTCCACCACGTGCCGATCGCGGACGCGGTCAATCGCCTCCGCCTCGTCCCGCCGGACAGTCAGCTCGTGCAGACCGCGCGCGACGTCGATATTTCCTTCGGCGATTGAATTTGCTGCGCGAATCCGGGCCGCTTAACTTCGGCCCCCATTTCCTAGCTCTATGATTAACGTTCTCCGCAAAAATCAGAAGGGGCTTTGGATCGTCATCGCGGTCCTTTGCATCCCGTTCGTCTTCTATTTCAGCAACTCCAAGATCGGGGCCATGGGGCAGAACCAGCTCGGCGAAATCTACGGCCGCGCGGTGCCGATCGCGGAGGCGCAACGGGGCGCGCGTCTCTTCAATCTGGCGCGCGAGTTGGGCATGTACAACTTTCTCCAATCGATGGTCGCCGGTGCGCAGACGGAGAACGACGCCTACGCAGAGTTCACTTGGAATCGTCTCGTCCTGCAGCACGAAGCCGAGCGGCTCGGGATTAAGCCGAGCTCCGAGGAAGCGGCCAAGGTCGTGCAGGGCTTGCAGCCGTTCGCCGGCGCCAACGGCGTCTTCGACCTGAACAAATATACGGAATTCACCAAGTCGGTCCTGCCCTCTCTCGGCTTCACCGAAGATCAGCTGGAAGAGCTCGCCTCGGCCTCGATCACTCTCCAGCGCGTGAAGGATCTCGTAGGTCTCGGCGTGCATATGCCGGAAGCGGAAGCGAAGGCGCAATACGAGCAGGCCTACGGCAAACTGAACGTCTCTGTCGCGCGGTTGCGCACGGACGAGATCGCAAAGGACCTGCAGGTGAGCGACGACGAGATCACGAAATATCACGAGGCACACCAGGCCGAACTGAAGAGCGAGGAGCGCCGCAAAGTCAGCTTCGTGGCCTTCGCGCTCGATGAGGAGCAGAAGAAACTCCAGAGCAAAGAGCGCGTCGACGCGCTGCAAAAATTGGCCGACCACGCGAACGACTTCAACCAGGCGATCGGCGGCAAGGGGAGCGACTTCGCGCAGGCCGCGGCCAAGTTCCAGCTCCCGCTCCAGCACACCGGCGAATTCACCCGTACTACGCCGGATCCATTGCTGCAGGCAACGCCGCAACTAGCGAAGTCCTCGTTCCAGCTCTCGCCGGAGAACCCGAACAGCGACGCGGTCCAGGTGGGCGATGGTTTCTACATTCTCCATCTCGACGGCGTGGTGGAAGCGAAGCCGCTCGCGCTCGAGGAAGCAAAGCCGAAGATCGTCGACGCGATCAAGAAGCAGCGCGCCAGCGAGATGCTCGCGGCCAAAGCAGCCGAGGTGAAGACGAAGGTCGCGGAAGCGATCAAGAACGGCACCCCGGCAGAGAACGCGGTCGCACAGGCCGGCGTTCCGTTCGAGAAGGTGCCGGCGTTTTCGCTGACCGAAACGCCCACACCTCCGCCGCAAACCGAGCCGGGCAAGGAAGCGCCACCCGCGCCGCCAGCCCCGCCCGCCGACCTGCAGGTGATCAAGAGTGCCGTCGCGGAACTCGAGCCCGGCGATGTGAGCGAAATGGTGCCGACGGAAAGCGGCGCGCTCATCGCCGTGATGCAGAGCCGCGAAGCGCCTGCGTCCGGGTTTGAGCAGTTGATGAAGCAGATGTTTGAGTCGCGCTTCCTCCGCTCCCGCCAGGAAGTTGTCTTTTACGAATGGTTGCGCGAACGCCGCCGTGAAGCCGGTGCGCCGATGGGCGTGCCGATCAAGGTCGGCGCCGGCTAACGCATCGTGCCGGACCGCGACGAGATCTTCGACGACGCGAATGGCGATCTCGCGATCGGCGAGCTCGAAGGCGCGGTCGAGAAGTATCGCCGCTGCGTGGAGCTCGACCCAGAGTTCTTCGACGGCTGGCACGCGCTGGGGATGGCATTGATGAAACTCGGTCACTTCCCGGAAGCGATCGAGGCCGGGAAACGCGCGACCGAGCTGCAACCGAACGACCAGATCGCCTGGACAAGTCTTTCTCTCTTTCATGTTCGTAACGGCGACATCCCGGCCGCCGAGGCGGCGGGCGTGAAAGCGAAAATTCTTTCCTGGGGCGGCAAGATCGCGCCGTAGCTTCCGGCTTCATGCAGCTCCACTTCCGGCGCCACGACCATCAGCTCGCGCATCGCTGGATGGTCGCGAGCAGTCAGGCGACGGGCGGGAAAGTGGTTTATCCCGCCGTTCTGCTTGAGTTGACTGATCGCGATGGAATCATCGGCCGCGGCGAAGCGGCGCCGTCGCGGCGTTACGACGAAACAGCTGAAACTTCGCTCACGTTTTTGCAGCGCATCGACCCAACGCGCCTCAGCTTCGACGATCTCGAAGGAAGTATGCGTTATCTGGAAGCGCTCACGCCCCGCGACCACTCACCGAAGGGCGCGGTCAACATCGCGCTCCTCGATGGCGCGGCGAAGAAGGCGCAGCAGCCGCTCCACGATTTCCTCGGCCTCGGCTTCATCGAAGGACAACACATCACCTCGATGACCATCGGCATCGACTCCGCGGAGTTGATGCGGGAGAAGACGCGCGAAGCCGCCGACTTCCCCGTCCTGAAACTGAAAGTCGGCGCTCCGAACGATCGCCTCAACCTCGCCGCGGTGCGCGAGGTCGCGCCCGGAAAGACGCTGCGCGTCGACGCGAACGAAGCGTGGACGACGAAGGAAGAAGCACTCCGGCAAATCGAAGAACTGGCGCGCGATCGCCACATCGAGTTTATCGAGCAACCACTCCCCGCGACAAATCCGCCGGCCGACTTCATCTGGCTGAAGGAACGCTCGCCGTTTCCGATCGTCGGCGACGAGTCTTACATGAATGCGGGCGACGTGGGGCTTTGTGCGGATTGCTTCCATGGAGTCAACATCAAGCTGGCCAAGACCGGCGGGATGACGCGCGGGATCGAGGCCTTGCGCGCGGCGCGTGCGGCCGGTTTGAAGACGATGATCGGCAGTATGGTCGAGTCGAGTTTGCTCACCTCCGCGGGCGCGCATCTCGCCTCGCTCGCGGACTGGCTGGACCTCGACGGCATGCTCCTGATCACGAACGATCCCTATCGTGGTGTGACCTCGCCCGGCGGTGTGATGTCGTTCGCGCAGGCCACTGAGCCGCACGGTCTGCAGGTTTCTCCGCGCTGACGCAGATTTTCGCTGACGGCGGTTCGGGCGCGGTGCAATGATCGCGCCCTTCGTCCTCCTTCCGATGCATCCCGGTATTCATCCGCGCGGCGTGCGCGTCGCGTTTTTCCGAGCATGAAGAAGCCGCCTCTTCGCGTCTTCGTGGTCGAGGATCATGCCGGCACAGCGCGCGGGTTGCAGCTGTTCCTCGCGCTCGCTGGCTACGAAATCATCCTCGCCCAAAGTGTGCAGGCCGCCCTTGCCCTCGCCGCGCGCACGCCCTTTGACGTCCTCGTCTGCGACCTCAATCTGCCCGACGGCACCGGCTGGGAACTGATGGAGAAACTGCGCGCGCAGCGGCCGGTGCACGGCATCGTCTTCTCCGCTTACGATGAACCGGAACACGTCGCGCGGAGCAAGGCCGCCGGATTCGACGAGCACATCGTGAAGGGGACGACGCCCGAGGCGCTCCTGGCAGCGATCGATCGTCTCGCGCGGTTCGCCGTCCCGCGCGAGCAGCCGCGGATGCGTTCGATCCAGCCGAAAAAATGTCCAGTCCCGCGCCGGCGAAAGTCGGCCGCCGCGTAGGCGCGCTATTAGGGCGTTTAAGAATTTGCCGTAGCGGGTCCGTTGGTGGCGTCTCGGGTAGGGTGGGCGTCTCGCCCGCCGGTTTCGGCGTCTCGCCGAAACGAACTTTGTTCTCCGCCAGAGAGGCCACGATGC
>JBKJKL010000442.1:0-2696 GCA_046597485.1 Chthoniobacterales bacterium | reverse complement strand
TCGGTGCGGTGCAGACACTGGCCGCGGTCTTCCCGGGAACGTCACGCTCGATGTGCACGATCGCGGCTGGTCAGGTGAGCGGTTTGACTCGCGCTGCGGCGCTCGAGTTCTCCTTTTTTCTCTCAATCCCGACGATGCTGGTTGCGACGAGCTACGATCTCCTCCGCACCATCGGGCCGCATCATGAAGCGGTCGACGCGGCGCTCGCGCCGGTCGTCATGACCGGTCACTCGTGGACGGTGCTCGGGATTGGCTTTGCCGTCTCGTTCGTCGTCGCGCTCGCGGTCATCGCCTGGTTCATGAACTGGGTCCGCACGCGCGGCTTCACGCCGTTTGCGATCTACCGCATCGTCGTCGGCGCCGTCCTGCTCGTCTGCGTCTATCGCGGCCTGATATAGTCGCGGGCCTGCTAGTAGTACCAGCCGTAGCGATAGGGCCCGGCAGTGTGAACTCGTTAGGCACGCGACAACGGCTTCTTTGAAATCCCTTGCAGCGTCCTCGCCGGCTCCTATCCTCACGCCACGTCCCGCACGCTTCTCTTCCAGACGCGGCGGGACAGTTTATTGTCTTCCTAAGATGGCGAACACAATCCTGGTCGGAGCGCAGTGGGGCGACGAAGGCAAGGGGAAGATCATCGATGTTCTGACCGCCCAGGCCGACGTCGTCGTCCGGAGCCAGGGCGGGAACAACGCCGGCCACACCGTCATCCACGGCGGGACAAAGTACATCCTGCACCTCATCCCCTCCGGCATTCTGCGCCGCGGCAAGACCTGCGTCATCGGTAACGGTGTTGTGATCGACCCGATCGCGCTCGTCGGCGAGATCGACGGCCTGCGGAAGATGGCTATCCCTGTTGGGAAGAACCTGCTCATCAGCGACTGCGCGCATCTCGTCCTGCCCTACCACCGCGTGCTCGATGAGCAGCGCGAATTGCTCAAAGGCCACGCCAAGATTGGCACGACCAAGCGCGGGATCGGTCCCGCCTACGGCGACAAGGCCGCGCGCACCGGGCTGCGGATGTGCGACCTGATGCAGCCGGAGCTTTTCTCGAAAAAACTGCAGGCCAAGATCCGCGAGAACAACAGCATCCTGCAGACGTTCGGCGCGAAGCCGATCAACTTCCGCAAAGTGAACGAGAGCTACCTCGCGGCCGCGAAAGTCTTGCAGCCTTTCGTGACCAACACCGTCGTCTGGCTCCATCGTGCCCTGCAGAAAAACAAGGCGATCCTCTTCGAAGGCGCGCAGGCAACCTTCCTCGACATCGACCACGGCACCTATCCCTACGTCACGTCTTCAAACACGACCGCGGGAGGCGCCTGCACGGGATCGGGCGTGCCGCCGCATCGGATGGATGTCGTCCTCGGCGTGGTGAAGGCTTACACCACCCGCGTGGGCGAAGGCTCGCTCCCGACAGAAGACGAGACGCTCGGCGACATGCTGCACGAGATGGGCCGCGAATTCGGCGCGACCACCGGACGTCCGCGGCGTTGCGGCTGGTTCGATGCGGTCGCGGCGCGCTACGCGGCGATGATCAATGGGATCGACGAGCTTGCGATCACCAATCTCGACGGACTCGATTCGCTGGAGCGGATCCGGGTTTGCGTGGGCTATAAGCTGAAGGGCAAACGCCTCGACGTCCCGCCGAGCGACGCCGCTCAGCTCGAGAGTTGCATCCCGATTTACGAGGAGTTTCCGGGTTGGAAGCGCTCGACCGAGAGAGCGAAAAAGTTTTCCGATTTGCCGAAAGAAGCGCGCGATTACGCGCATCGCCTCGCTTCGCTTACGGGCGCGAAGTTGACCATCGTGAGTGTGGGCCCGACGCGCGGGCAGACGATTATTCTCTAGTGATGGCCGCGGCGAAAAACATCCCGCGCCATGTCGCGATCATCATGGACGGGAACGGCCGCTGGGCGAAGCAGCGCGGGCTCTCGCGGATCAAGGGCCACCAGCAGGGCGCGGAAGCGGTCCGCGAATGCGTCGAGGGCTGCGGCGAGCTGAAGATCGAGTTCCTGACCCTCTACGCGTTCTCGGCCGAAAACTGGCAGCGGCCGAAGGCTGAGGTGGTTGCGCTGATGCATTTACTCGAGCGCTTCCTGAAAGAGAAAACGCCGGAGTTGCTCGAGAAAAACGTGCGATTGCAGGCGATTGGCCGGTTAACCGACCTGCCGGCGAGCTGCCAGAAGCAGCTGCACAAATCGATTGATGCGACCGCCGGGAACAACGGGCTCACCATGATCCTCGCGCTCAGCTACGGCAGCCGTCTCGAAATCATCGACGGCGTGAAGAGCCTCCTCCGCCAGGTGCAGGAAGGCCATATCGACAGCGCGATGATCGACCCGGAGATGTTCAGCAAGCATCTCTACACCCGCTACTACCCCGATCCCGATCTGCTCATCCGCACCTCCGGCGAGATGCGGCTTTCCAATTTTCTCCTCTGGCAGCTCTCCTACACCGAGATGTATGTGACGCAGAAACTGTGGCCCGATTTTACCCGCCACGATCTCCACGCCGCGGTCGAGGACTACGGGAAACGGCAGCGCCGTTTCGGCCTCGTCAAGTAGCTACGGCGTCTCGATAAACGCTTCCGCGACCGAATCGGCGAGCAGCTTCCCGCGCTCCGTCAGCCGATACGCATCGCTCTCCGCGCTGAGCAGGCCGAGCTCGATAAACTCCGCGCATTCCGCGGGCCATGGCTC